>DATJZY010000176.1 GCA_035577985.1 Candidatus Eisenbacteria bacterium | reverse complement strand
CCGACGGGTCTCGCGTGGCCCGTCGATTGCACCTCCACGATGACACGCTAGTCACCGGGGAACGACGCGGTGCTTCAGAAGCGAGGAGGGTAGGTCCATGTCGATGTGCCGTCGAGCAGGCTTCACGGTCGTAGCGCTCTGGCTGTCCGCTACTCTCGCCGGCGCACAGGTCTCGCCCGGGGACAAGATCAACGAGACGAGCGTGGACAAGGTGAAGAACCTGCTCTCGCCCGGGGTCGAATGGTGCATCCGGCACGGGCAGCCGATTACGATCGGGGAGACCAAGAAGATCGAGTGGCCGAAGGCCTACCGTGAAGCAACGGAGAAGTACTCCGGCCAGGTGAAGCTCTCGGCCGACGGGCTGCAGGTCCAGCACTACGTCGCGGGCCAACCCTTCCCGAACATCGATCCGAAGGACCCCCAGTTCGTCCTGAAGCTGATGTCGAACTTCGACTACGGCTGGGTGAAGGGGATCGACGACAGCGACGTTCGGAACTTCGACGCCGACACGGGCACGGTTCCCCCCAAGGGGCCGATGTCGGTCGAGCGCCACTTCCTGCTCGACCACCTGCGCCGCCTGTTCTGGACGGGACGGTTGTACGTCGACCCGAAGCCCGACAAGCCGAACCCGAACGGCTATCGCGCCCAGCAGGGGCTGTATCCGATCCTCGAGCCCTTTGACCTGAAGGGTGTAGGGGCGCTCGGGAACCGCTACGTCGACGCGAGCAAGCAGGACGACTCGTGGCTCTATCTTCCGTCGCTGCGCCGGGTGAGGCGGCTCTCCACGGCGCAGCGCTCGGACGCGCTCTTCGGCCAGGACACCGACGTCGACAGCTACGACGGGTATGCCGGGCAGATCAGCTGGATGGACTGGAAGCTCCTGGGTGAGAAGGAGATGCTCGGCGTGATGCACGCCCAGAACTTCCCCGTGAAGTGGGCCAACCCGGCCGATTGGGCGTTCGACGACGCGTGGGAGAAGCGCAACGTCTGGGTCGTCGAGGGCGTCTCCAAGCTGCCGCAGTACGCCTACTCGAAGCGGGTGATCTTCATCGACAAGGAGACGCTCGCCGCCGTCTATTCGGACATCTACGACCGCTCGGGCGAGCTCTGGAAGGTCTGGATCAACGACTACAGCTTCCGCAAGACCGTGCCGGGCGCCGCCGCCATCACCTACGACGACGAGGTGCCCTTCCTGCCCGCGATCATGATGGTCGACATGCAGCTCGAGCACGCGACCAAAGCGTCCCTGCCGAGCCCCCGCTTCCCGGGCGAGCAGGGTTGGTACTTCCACCAAGGAGAGAAGACGGGTGTGACCGACGACTGGTTCACGGTCGCCGCGCTCGTCGGTGCGGGACACTGAAGCCCGCGTACGCTGGGCTCACGACTCGAGCGCTCGAACGGCGGTAAAGCCTGACGAACCTGGTCGCTCAGGCCTCACTCTCTCGATGAACTTCCCTGACAGGTCCACGTCTCGTGTCCGAAAGTCACTGCATCGATCCCAATGCGCCCGCCCTCACACAACGCGAGCTCGCTCCCGGCCCACGCCTTGGCTGCGCCGGCGGAGCACCCACTGGGGGACTGGTCGGCGATTCCCTGGACAACGCAGGCAACGGGCACGCCGATGGACACATTCAGGAACGCGAGAACCTGCAATACACTGGACGCCGCCATCTTCCCCGCCAAGAGCAGCGGTTGCTCCGCCACCTTGATCGGCATTGGTTCATCGGCCATCGCCCGAGCGGCGGGGACGATCACGAACACCAAGGCGATCAGTGCACGACGAAATGGCCTCATGGCCTTCTACCTCCCCCTGTGCGAGCAGAATGTTTCGGTTCCAGCCGACATTCCCGGGTGCGCGCGCGACTAATACACTCCCCACAAAGCCCTGGGCAAGCAAGGCCCTTCTGCATGCGGGAGGGTTCGCCGGGCACCGGCGTACTCCCCCCGCTGCCTCCGTGGACTGGAACGTGCTTCGCGGTGCACGCCAGCGACGCGCGCCGGACGTCAGTTCAGTACCGACTCCCCGCCTCCTCGGCGCCGTCTCCAGGCGGGTTGCTCGCAGAGGCGCTGCTACCTCAGGTCGAAGCGGTCCAGCTCCATCACCTTGGTCCAGGCGGCGACGAAGTCCGTGACGAATTTCTTCTTCGCGTCGGAGCCGGCGTAGACCTCGGCCAGCGCCCGCAGCACGGAGTTCGAGCCGAACACCAGGTCGACACGCGTGCCCGTCCACTTGACCGCGCCGGTCTTGCGGTCGCGGCCTTCGTAGATGTCGCGAGCCGGCTTCCACTCCGTGCCCATGTCGAGCAAGTTCACGAAGAAGTCGTTGGTGAGCGTTTCGGTTCTCTTCGTGAAGACGCCGTGCTTGCTGCCGCCGATGTTCGCGCCCAGCACGCGCAGACCGCCCACCAGCACCGTCATCTCCGGTGCGGTCAGCGTCAGCCGCTGCGCCTTGTCGACGAGCAACTGCTCGGCTGGCACGCCGTGCTCGGCCTTCACGTAGTTTCGGAAGCCGTCGGCCAGCGGCTCGAGGAAGCCGACGGATTCGACGTCGGTCTGCTCCGCCGTCGCATCGTTGCGCCCCGGCCGGAACGGCACCGTCACGACGACGCCCGCCTTCTTCGCCGCCTTTTCGATGCCGGCCGCGCCACCGAGCACGACGAGATCGGCGATCGACACCTTCTTGCCGCCCTTGGCCTTCTTGTTGAAGCCGGTCTGGACGTCTTCCAGCACCTTCAGCACCTCGGCGAGCCGCGGCGGCTGGTTCACTTCCCAATCCTTCATCGGTGCGAGCCGGATGCGGGCGCCATTCGCGCCGCCGCGCTTGTCGCCGCCGCGGAAGGTGGAGGCCGAGGCCCAGGCCGTCGTGACCAACTGCGAGACGCTGAGCTTCGCGGTCAAGGTTCTCTTGAGCGCGGCGATCTCCCTCTCGCCGATCAGCTTGTAGCCGATCTTCGGGATCGGGTCCTGCCACAGGAGCTCTTCCTTCGGGACCTCGGGCCCGAGGTAGCGCGAGCGGGGCCCCATGTCCCGGTGCGTGAGCTTGAACCAAGCGCGGGCGAAGGCATCGGCGAAGGCCTTCGGATCGGCGAGGAATCTGCGCGAGATCTTCTCGAACGCCGGATCGAACCGCAGCGTCAGGTCCGTCGTCAGCATCGTCGGCCTGCGCTTTCTGGTCGGATCGTGCGGGTCGGGAATGATCTCCGGACCGTCCTTGGCCACCCACTGGATGGCGCCCGCCGGGCTCCGCGTCTGCTCCCATTCGTACTTGAAGAGGTTCTCGAAGAAGAAGTTGCTCCACTTGATCGGCGTCTGCGACCAGACCACTTCGAGCCCGGAGGTGATGGCATCGCCGCCCTTGCCGGATTGGTACTTGCTGTTCCAGCCCAGCCCCTGCTCCTCGATCGGAGCGGCTTCCGGATCGGGGCCTACGTTGGTCGCGGGGCCCGCGCCGTGGGTCTTGCCCAGCGTGTGACCGCCGGCGATCAGCGCCACGGTCTCCTCGTCGTTCATGGCCATGCGGCCGAAGGTGTCCCGGATGTCCTTGGCCGCGGACACTGGATCGCCGTTGGCGTTCGGGCCTTCCGGGTTCACGTAGATGAGGCCCATCTGCACGGCGGCGAGTGGATTCTCGAGGTCGCGTACGCCCGAGTAGCGCTTGTCGCCCGCGAGCCACGTCTTCTCCGCGCCCCAGTAGACGTCGTTGTCCGGCTCCCAGACATCCTCGCGGCCGCCGCCGAAGCCGAAAGTGCGAAAGCCCATCGTCTCCAGCGCCACGTTGCCGGCGAGGATGATGAGGTCGGCCCAGGAGATGGACTGGCCGTACTTCTGCTTGATCGGCCACAGCAGGCGGCGCGCCTTGTCGAGGCTGACGTTGTCCGGCCAGCTGTTGAGCGGGGCGAAGCGCTGCTGGCCGCGCCCGCCGCCGCCGCGACCGTCACCGACGCGGTAGGTGCCCGCGCTGTGCCAGGCCATGCGGATCATGAGACCGCCGTAGTGGCCCCAGTCGGCGGGCCACCAGTCCTGCGAATCGGTCATGAGCCTGCGCAGATCCTTCTTCAGTGCGAAGTAGTCGAGCTTCTTGAACGCCTTCGCGTAGCTGAATTCCTCGTCGAGCGGATTGGACCTGTTCGAGTGCTGATTCAGCAGGTCCAGCCGCAGCTGGTTCGGCCACCAATCGCTGTTCGTGGTGCCGCCGCCGGCGGTGTGATCGATCGGGCACGCGGATTCCGTCGCCATTGGTATGGTCTCTCTCTCGAGCCGTGTGGTGGTGAATCGGCTGGTCGCGGCGAGTGTGGAGAAGAGGTACCTACGCCCCGCTCCCGGCCGCGACAAGTCGAACGGCCGGCGACGGCGCGCACGGCGCCGTCCGCCGGTCGTCGATCGAGCCGGCGATGGTCGAGCTGAACTCGCGGCAACACCCTTGCGGGTCGAAGTGGAGGCGGGGGGAATCGAACCCCCGTCCGAAAGTCACTCCCTGAACGCGTCTACGTGTGTGTCCCGTGATTTGTCGTCATCGCGGTTGCTCCCACGGGCAGGATCTTCCGCGACCAGCCGGCGGTGTAGTCTCGGCCCCCGCCCCGCCGGCGCGACGGGGGCCCAGCCCGAACTGCGTCGCTCACTCCCGCCTTACGGGCGCGGGCAGGGTGAACGTGGTCGCCTAATTAGGCAGCCAGTGCGTAGTCGTTGTTGGCAATTAAGCCGTTCTGTCCTTTTTGACGAGGGGAACAGCACCCCCGACACGCAACGTTCGCTTCGTCACCTCCGTCGAAACCAGATCGCCCCCAAAATGCGATCGTCTGCCGACTATAAGGACGCCGCCGGGCCCCGGCAACACGTCATAGCTGGTGCACGAGCGCCATCCCGGGCACGGGAACCCGGAAGGTGGGCAGCGACGACCCGAGCAGGTTCCCGATGTACGCCGTGCGCCGGTCGGGGCCGCCGAAGCAGATGTTGGTGGGCAGGCGCATCACCCTGCCGTCCGGATCGTCGACGTAGATCTCGAGCGCACCGGCGGGTGTGACGAAGCCGACCGCGTTCGTCATGGGCAGCGTCACCCACAGGTTGCCCGCCTCGTCGAACGCGATCCCGTCCGGCGCGCCGCCGAGATCGGGGCCGTACTGCTCGCGCGCGCCGAGCGAGCCGTCGGCGCGGATCGGGAAGCGCGTGACGCGCGCCGCGCTCGACTCGGCGACATAGACGAAGCGCTCGCCGGCATCGACGGCGACGCCGTTCGCGAACCAGAGATCGTAGGCGACGATCTCCGCGCGACCGCCGGCGATGCGATAGAGGAACCCGTCGCCGGCGGGCTGAAGGATCGCCTCCATCAGGTCCGCGCGCGCCGAGCTGTTCGAGACCCACAGGCGATCCTGGCGATCGAGGAACGGGAAGTTCGGCGAGGGTGTCTTCCGCCCGCTCGCCTCGGTCGCGAGCACCTCGTGCCGTCCGGTCACCGCGTCGAGCAGCTGCACCTCGCCGTGGAGGTTCGCGATGATGACGCGGCCCTGGCGATCGAGGCAGATGCCGTTGGGCTCGCCGCCCACCTGCCCCACCAGCTCTTCGCGCGAGCCGTCGGCCGGGATGCGGGTGCAGCCGCCCCGCCCGTCGGCCGCCCAGACGGTCCCGTCCCGGGCACACATGACGCCCTCGGGGCGTGCCAACCCCTGCCCGACCTTCCCTACCTCTCCCAAGGAAATCCCCATGATCCCGGGCTTCTACGACCCCGCATCCGGCGCGTCGAGTGGCGCGTAGAGCATCCGAAAACGCCCAACGACGGGCCGAACCCCAAGGAGACGTGCGATGCGAACCTCGACCATGACGACCCTCACGCTGACCCTCGCCGCCACGATGCTGCTGGGGTCGCGCCCTGCCGCGGCAGACGCCCAGGTCTGCCAGGGCCGCTACAGCATCGAAGGCGCGGGGCTCGACCTCGGCCCGAACGGCATCAACAACGTCGTCGTCGGGGCGGACGCGGGCGCGTTCTCGGTGCACCTCGCGCCGGCCCGCACCGGCATCTCGTGCGACGCGGCGGTCGTGACCAAGGCGCCGCGCAACGACGCGTTCATCCTGCGCGCGCGCTTCGTCGGCTGCGGCGAGCGGCCGCGCTTCCGTCTCCGCCTCGCGTTCGACCAGGACTGCGGGAACGTCGGCGGCCGCCAGCGCGCGGCCGGCCAGGTCGTCGCCGAGTTCTCGGCCGGGCTCGTCGTCGGCGGGAATCCTCTGGTTCCGGGCACCGATCCGACCGCGCCGACCGACCCGACCATCGACAACCCGACGCCCCCGGATCCGACCGTCGACACGACGACGCCCATCGGCGACAAGCCGCGCATCTCGTCCTTCTCGCCGCTGTTCGCCCGCCCCGGCGACACGATCTCGGTCTTCGGATCGAATCTCGACCACGACAAGGATGGCAACCCCTACACGGGCACGCCGCCCTTCCTCGTCACCTTCCTCGGCGTCGACCCCTCGTTCGGTCGGCTGCGTGCGACGCCGACCTTCGTGTCGGACAGCGAGATCCGCGTGACGATCCCGTCGCAGGCCGTCTCGGGAACCCTCGTCCTGAACGAGCGCCGTAGCTCCGGCCTCGCTGGGCCACGCATCAACGAGACCGGCGAGCGCCTGGTCGTCGTCCGCGCGGACGCGACGGCAAACCAGCCCGTTCCCACCACCGGCACCGCGCCGGCGACGCAGAACAAGGGCACGCTCCACGTGCAGGCGAGCGGTCTCTCCCTCTTCAACGCGGGCGACTTCCCCGTCTCCGGCCCCGCCCTCCAGATCGGCGCCTTCCTCGACGCCAACAACAACCACGTCGTCGACCTCTTCACGACCGGCCGCAACGACGTCCCCTACCTCGCCTTCCCGGTGCGCACGAGCGACTTCGACTTCTCGATCGAGGGCGGCCGTGGCTACTTCGCCGGCGCCAACGCGATGCTGTGGGTCTTCTTCGAGGGCGGCAACCCGAACGTCCTCGACAACACCGACCAGTTCTTCGTCGTCCACCTGAACATCGATCTCGCGCGCCGCACGGCGCAGCCGATCGCCATGCTCGCCGGCGTCGCGGGCGACCCCGGCGTCGTGATGATGGCCGACCAGTTCGCGTCCGAGACGAGCATCACCGTCGCGCAGCCCGGCGCCGGCGTCGGCGCCATCAAGGGCCACATCGCCGCGGTGCCGACGTTCCTCCAGAACGTCTTCATCCCGAGCCAGACGTCGACCTGCATCGTCGACCCCGACTTCTTCTGCCCCGACTTCGGCCCGGAGATCCAGCAGAACCTGTGGGCCAACGGCATCACGATCGACTTCGACGTTCCGCTCTTCGCCGACGGCAACTGATCCCCCTCCCTTGCCGTCGCACCCGGCGCCCCCGGATCACGATGTGGTCCGGGGGCGTCCCGCATTCCGGGCCTGGCCACGCACTCGCGGACGGTGCTACAGGCGCGGCATGAAGCCAACCGTCGTCGCGAGCGGTCTCGACTTTCCCGAAGGTCCGGTGTCGCTCGGGCCGAAGCGCGTCGCCGTCACCGAGATCCGCGGCCAGTGCATCTCTCTGTGGGAGAACGGCACGCTGCGACGGCGCGTCGCCGTGACCGGCGGCGGGGCCAACGGCGCGACGCTCGGTCCGGACGGCGCGCTCTACGTCTGCAACAATGGCGGCGTCTCGCTCGGCCACGAAGGACGCTGGATGGCGCCCGAGCCGCTCCCAGGGCGCATCCAGCGCGTGACGCTCGACGGGAAGGTGACCGACGTCGCGACGAAGCTCCCGGGCGCGCCGCCGAATCGCCCGAACGACCTCTGCTTCGGTCCCGACGGCCTCCTCTACTACACCGACCCCCACAACTGGGAGAACCTGCCGGAGGTCGATCCCGGCCGCGTCGCGCGCACGACGCTCGACGGCCGCGTGGAGCTCCTCGCCGAGGTGCCGCTCTTCCCGAACGGCATCGCCTTCGGCCCCGACGATCGCCTCTACGTTGCGCAGAGCATGACCCAGACGGTCCTCGTCATGGACCCGAAGCCCGGCGCGAGCTTCCGCGAGTTCGCGAAGCTGCCGGCCGGCTATCCGGACGGCTTCTGCTTCGATCGCAAAGGACGGCTCTACGTCGCGGGGAGCCTCGGCGACGTGCTGGTCGTCTTCGAGCCCGACGGCCGGCTGGCCGAGACGATCGAGATCGGCTCGGGTACGGAGCCCACGAACTGCTGCCTCGCCGACGGCGTCCTCTACCTGACGCTCTCGGGCACCGGACAGCTCGCGACCCTGCCGATCGACGCGGAGGCGCTGCCGCTCCACCCCGCGCGGCGCTGATCAGCCCCGGCGCCGCCCCGCCGCCATCGCCCGATCGATCTCCCGCCGCGTCGTGCGCTCGCGGATCGCCTCGCGCTTGTCGGGCGCCTTCTTGCCGCGCGCGAGGCCCAGCTCGACCTTGCACCGGCCGCGCACCCAGTACAGTCGCAGCGGGATCACCGTGTAGCCCCGCTCCTTGACCTTGCCGGCGAGCTTGTCGATCTCGCGCCGGTGTAGCAGGAGCTTTCGATGCCGCTCGGGCGCGTGGCCGAACTGGCTCGACGGCGCGTACGGGCTGATGTGCGCACCCACCAGGAACAGCTCGTCACCGAAGAAGCGCGCGTACGAATCCTTCAGCTGCGCCCGGCCGTCGCGCAGCGACTTCACCTCGGAGCCGATGAGGGCCAGCCCCGCCTCGACGCGGTCGTCGATGTGGTAGTCGTGGAAGGCCCGCCGGTTGACGGTGATGTCGCGGTCGCGGGCCTCGGCCATCAGTGGATCGCGCGCAAGGGCCCGGGCACCTCGCTGCGCTTCTCGCGGATGCGGTTCTCCTCGTCGACGAACACGACCTTCGGCTCGTGCTTGCGCGCCGCTTCCTCGGACATCCACGTGAAGGCCGCGATGATGACGAGGTCGCCCGGATCGACCAGGTGCGCCGCGGCCCCGTTCACGCAGATGCAGCCGGAGTCGCGCTCGCCCTCGACGACGTAGGTCTCGAAGCGGTTGCCGTTGGTGACGTTCCACACGCACACGGCCTCGTTGGGCAACAGGTCGGTGGCGTCCATGAGCGTCCGATCGATCGAGATCGAGCCCTCGTAGTCGACGTCCGCCTGCGTGACGGTGGCCCGATGGATCTTCGCGCGCATCATCTTGCGTGTCATCGCTCGTCTCTCCCTGGCACGAGTACTCGGTTGTCGATGAGCCGTACGCCGCCCACCCAAACCGCGAGGGCGATCACCGTCGGCCCCGTCACCACCTCCGCCGCATCCAAGGTCTCGGGATCGCGCGCCTCGGCATACTCGAGGCGCGCTGTGGGCTCGGCCGCGACGGCCGCCGTTGCGGCCGCGACGACCGTCGCGGCCCGCGTCTCGCCCTTTGCCACCGCCGTTGCGGCGGCGTCGAGCGCCCGCGGCACGCAGCGCGCCGCCATGCGCGCCTGCGGCGAGAGGAGACGATTGCGGCTCGAGAGGGCGAGCCCGTCCTCCTCCCGCACCGTCGGGACGCCCACGATCTCGATCCCGAAGTCGAGATCCGCGGTCATGCGTCGCACGATCGCGAGCTGCTGGAAGTCCTTCTCGCCGAACACGGCCACGTCGGGCCGCACGGCGTGGAACAGCTTGGTGACCACCGTCGTGACGCCACGGAAATGCCCGGGTCGGGCGGCGCCGCACAGTGGCTCGGTCAGCTTCCCCGCCTCGACGTGCGTCTGGAAGCCTTCGGGGTACATGGCCGCCGCCGAGGGCGCGTAGATCGCGTCCACGCCCGCCGCTGCGCAGCGCGCGGCGTCCTCGTCCATCGGGCGCGGGTAGCGCTCGAAGTCGTCGCGGCGGTTGAACTGGATCGGATTCACGAAGATCGACACGACGACGCGCTCGGCGTGCCGTCGGGCCTCGGCGACGAGGGCCAGATGGCCCTCGTGGAGCGCCCCCATGGTGGGAACGAGCGCGACGCGCCGGCCGGCCCGCTGCTCCGCGCGGGCCCACGCCTGCATGGCGCCGGGTGTGGCGAGCGTCACCATCAGCTTGCAGCCGCCACCTTGGGGGCGAACGCGTGTGCGTCGGTCGGGAACGCGCCGCCCTTCACCTCGCCCACGTACGCCTGCGCCGCCTGCACGACGGCGCGACCGAGCTCGGCGTAGCGCTTCGCGAAGCGGGGCGTCCACGCGTCGTTGAAGCCGACGAGATCGTGGAGAACCAGCACCTGGCCGTCGCAGTGCACGCCGGCGCCGATGCCGATCGTCGGGATGGTGAGCGCTTCGGTGATCTCGGCGGCGAGATCGAGCGGAATGCACTCGAGGACCACGGCGAACGCGCCCGCGGCCTCGACCGTCTTCGCGTCCTCGATGACGCGCTCGCGACCGCCGGGCGTGCTGCCGTGGCGACGCCCCTGCACGCGGTGCCCGCCGATGCGGTGCACGGACTGTGGCGTGAGACCCACGTGTCCGACGACGGGGATGTCGATCGAGGCGATGCGCTCGATCGTCTCCGCCATGGCGAGTCCGCCCTCGAGCTTCACGCACTGCGCGCCGCCGTCCTTCACGAGTCGGATGGCGCTCTCGACCGCCCGATCGGGTCCGCCCTGGTAGCTCCCGAACGGCAGATCGCCGACCACGAGCGCGCGCTTCGCGCCGCGCGCGACCATGCGCGTGTGGTAGACCATCTCGTCGAGCGTGACCGGAATGGTCGTCTCGTGGCCCTGCACGACCATGCCGAGGGAGTCGCCCACCAGCAGCATGTCGACGCCGGCCTCGTCGAGGAGCCGGGCGAAGGTCCAGTCGTAGGCGGTCACCATCGTGATCCGCTCTCCCGCCGCCTTCATGCGACCGATGTCCGGAACCGTCACTCGCTTCGAGCTCTCCATAAGAAACGGCCTCCTCGGACCGCAGTCCGGGAGGCCGTAGTACGTGCGTCGCTCGTCGGGAGTGCCCGTCGCCTCGCTCGATCCCCGGCATCGCTGCTCGGGGTCGTGGTCGGCTCGCGGGTGGTGCCGTTCCGTTCGATTGTCGCCGTCGTCTGCCTACCGTCTCGGTCCGTTCCAATCCCCGCCCGTTGTGGGTCGGGGTCAGTTACCGTGATCCAAGCGGAATGTAGTGCTGTACCCCCTGTCGCATGCCCCGGATCTCGTGGATGAGATCGGCCAGGTCACTGCCGTGCTCGACGAAGTCGATGTCCGAGCTGTTCACCACGAGCAGTGGGGCATCCGTATAGTGGTGGAAGAAGTTTCGAAACGCCTCCGTGAGCCGTTCGAGATAGTCCTTGGTGATCGTCCGTTCGTACTCGAGACCACGCTTCTTGATGCGCTTGAGTAATACAGCAGGCCGCGCCTCGAGGTAAATGACCAGGTCCGGCCGGGGAATCTGGCGGTCGAGGAGGTCGAAGACCTGCCGGTAGAGGGCCCCCTCGTCCGCATTGAGGGTGACCCCGGCGAAGATCCCATCCTTGGCGAAGAGGTAGTCCGCCACCAGGCCGGCCGCCGGCAGGCCGCGCTCGTGCACGTCGCGCTGCTGGCGGTAGCGCTCGAGCAGGAAGTGAAGCTGCGCCTGGAAGGCATAGCGGCTCGGGTCCTCGTAGAACTTGCGTAGGAACGGATTGTCCTCGACGTGCTCGAGGATCAGCTGCGAGCCGAAGTCGGCGGCGAGTCGCCGGGCGAGGGCCGTTTTCCCGACTCCGATCGGGCCCTCCACCGCGATGTAACGCGCCGTTCGGTCCGCCGCCATCCCCGCCCTTCGAGTGCGGCGTTACGTAACACCTCCGCCGCATCGTGTCCATAGAACTTCGTGCTATAGGCCCCCGGGTCCATGCCGACGTCCGTGCTACGGCGAACCATCTCCCAGCTCTTCATGGTGGGGATCCCGGGCCCGACGCTCGATGCGGACACCCGGCGCTTCCTCACCGAACGTCCGCCCGGCGGCGTCATCCTCTTCAAGCGCAACGTCCACTCGGCGAGCCAGCTCCGACATCTGATTGCCGACCTCCATGCGCTCGGCCCGGGCGTCTCGCCGCTGGTCGGGATCGATCACGAAGGCGGACGCGTGGACCGGTTCCGGATGCGGCCGTTCACCCCCTTCCCGGCCGCCGCCGTCGTCGCCGCCGCCAAGAGCGTTCGACTCGCCGAGGCCGTCGGCGAAGCGATGGGCCGCGAGCTCGCCGCGATCGGCATCGACATCGACTTCGCGCCGGTGCTCGACGTGTGGGCGAACCCGCGCAACGAGGTCATCGGCGACCGCGCCTACGGCACCACCGCCGCGCAGGTGGCGCGCTTCGGCGTCGCGGTCGCGCGCGGCCTCGAGCGCGGCGGCGTCCTCCCCTGCGGCAAGCACTTCCCCGGACACGGGCGCACGCTCGGCGACTCGCACAAGGTGCTACCGCGCGTCTCGGCGTCGCGGCGGGCGCTCACCACGGTCGAGATCCCGCCCTTCGTGCGTGCGATCCGCGCCGGCATTCCCGCCCTGATGTCGGCGCACGTCGTCTACCCCGCCCTCGACCCGAAACATCCCGCGACGCTCTCGCCGGCGATCGCGACGAGCCTCCTGCGGCGGCGTCTCGGGTTCACGGGCGTGCTCTTCAGCGACGACCTCGAGATGCAGGCGGTCGCCGGACGCGCCGCGCCCGAGCGGCTCGCGCCCGAGGCGCTCGCCGCGGGATGCGACATGCTCCTCGTGTGTCAGTCGCTCGACGTCGCCGAACGCGCGATGACCGGCGTCGAGCAGGCGATCGCGAGTGGCGCGCTCGCACCGCGGCGCGTGACCGAGGCCGTCGGCCGCATTCACGATCTGCGACGTCGCGTCCCCGCGCGACAACCGAGTCCGCGCCTCGGGTGGCCGGCCCACACGCGCCTCGCGCGCCGTCTCCAGCTCTCCGCAGTGCGCTAGCGCCTGCCGACGTAGGTCCTGCAGGGCCTACGTCGCGCGTCGATGTGTCCCGGCGTTCACAGCCACACAGCGTTCGCCCTGCCGAGCGCCTTGCGACGTTCAACCTCGTACACATTTTGGCAGCTCGCTAGGTCGCAAGTCATTGACAGCAAAGCTGCAAGAGGAGTAGCGACGTGCGAGCTTCGCGGCACGCAACGTGTCCGCACAACCGACGGGGGCCTCGCGCATGAGCTGTACGGAAAGAACGCGTCACTCGATTCGAACGACGGTGGCGATGATCGGGACGCTGCTCCTCGCACTGGGAGGCACGGCTCGCGCGCACGTCGATCCGGTCGGATGCACCGGCACCACCGCGTCGATTCAGGTGATGGTGTTCCGCGGCGACGGCACGACCGGCGTCACCGGCGCGCTGTCGCAGTGCGAGAGCATCTTCTACCAGCTCCACCTCCGCAAGGACTCGACCAGCGGCTGCTCGTTCGAAGGCGGCTCGCTCACGCTGACGCTCCCCGACGGCACGCCCGTCGTCGTGACGCCGAGCGCGCCGTGCGTCGGCGGTACCGACGGCTGCAGCATGCAGGACCTGACGAGCGGGCTCATTCCGTACACCGTTCGTACGGAGGACATCGTCGGCGGACAGATCAACGCCACCGCCGTCTACAGCGGCGGCGTCGGCCACGACGGCGAGATCGACACGACCGGCATCTCGGCCACCATGCCGAAGAAGACGCCCGTCATCCTGTGCGGTGACGACGACCTCTGCACGCGCGACGTCTGCGATCCGACGAAAGCGGGCTCGGCGGCGTGCTCGTATCCGGACGTCGTGTGCGACGACGGCGACGCCTGCACGCGCGACTTCTGCAATCCCGACACGGGCCAGTGCACCTCCGTGGCGGCCGTCACCTGCGACGACGGCAGCCTGTGCACCCGCGACGCCTGCGACCCCGCGACCGGCCAGTGCGTCTACACCCAGGCCGTGCACTGCGACGACGAGAACGCCTGCACGACGGACGCCTGCGACCCGGCGACCGGCGAGTGCGTCTACACCGACGTCGTCACGCCCACCTGCGGCGACGACGACCTCTGCACCCGGGACGTCTGCAACCCGCAGACCGGCCAGTGCGAGCACCCGCCGACCGGCATCGTCTGCGACGACCAGGACGCCTGCACGACCGAAGCCTGCAACCCGGCGACCGGCGAGTGCAAGACGACCGACCGCAGGGTTTGCGACGACGGCAACGCCTGCACGACCGACAAGTGCGATCCCGCGAGCGGCGAGTGCGTGTACGAGGACGTCGTGACGCCCACCTGCAACGACGGCGACCTCTGCACGCGGGACGTCTGCAACCCGCAGACGGGCCAGTGCGAGTACCCGTCGACCGGGCTCGTGTGCGACGACGGCGACGCCTGCACGACCGAGCGTTGCGATCCGTCGACCGGCCAGTGTGCGACGACCAGCACCCGGAGCTGCAACGACGAGAACGCGTGCACCCGCGACGCCTGCAACCCGGCGACCGGCGAGTGCGTCTTCACCGACGTCGTGACGCCCGCCTGCAACGACGACGACCTCTGCACCAACGACGTCTGCAACCCGCTGACCGGCCAGTGCGAGCATCCGTCCACCGGCATCGTCTGCGACGACGGCAACGCTTGCACGACCGAAGCCTGCAACCCGGCCACCGGCCAGTGCAAGACGACGAATACGCGCATCTGCGACGACGGCAACGCGTGCACGACCGACAAGTGCGATCGCGCGACCGGCGAGTGCGTCTTCACCGACGTCGTGACGCCGACCTGCGGCGACGGCAACCTCTGTACGCGCGACGTCTGCAACCCGCAGACCGGCCAGTGCGAGTATCCGTCCACCGGCGTCGTCTGCGACGACGGCAACGCGTGCACGACGGAGAGCTGCAACCCGGCCACGGGCCAGTGCTCCACGACCAGCACCAGGAGCTGCGACGACGGCAACGCGTGCACGCGTGACGCCTGCGATCCGGCGACCGGCGAGTGCGTCTACACCGACGTCGTGACGCCCACCTGCAACGACGACAACCTCTGCACGAACGACGTCTGCAACCCCCAGACGGGTCAGTGCGAGCATCCGTCGACCGGCATCGTCTGCGACGACGGCAACGCCTGCACCACCGAGGCCTGCAACCCGGCCACGGGCCAGTGCAAGACGACCAACACGCGCATCTGCGACGACGGCAACGCGTGCACGACCGACAAGTGCGATCGCGCGACCGGCGAGTGTGTCTTCACCGACGTCGTGACGCCGACCTGCGGCGACGGCAACCTCTGCACGCGCGACGTCTGCAACCCGCAGACGGGCCAGTGCGAGTATCCGTCCACGGGGATCGTCTGCAACGACAACAACGCCTGCACGACCGAGAGCTGCAACCCGGCGACCGGCCAGTGCGCGACCACGAGCACGGTGTCCTGCGACGACGGCAACGCGTGCACGCGCGACGCGTGTGACGCCGTCACCGGCCAGTGCAGCCACACCGACGTCGTGACGCCCACCTGCAACGACGACGACCTGTGCACGAACGACGTCTGCAACCCGCAGACGGGTCAGTGCGAGCACCCGTCGACGGGCATCGTCTGCAACGACAACAACCTCTGCACGACCGAGGCCTGCAACCCGGCGACCGGCCAGTGCGCGACCACCAGCACCAAGACCTGCAACGACGACAACAAGTGCACGAACGACGTCTGCAAGCCGACGACCGGCGAGTGCGTCTTCATCGACGTCGTGACGCCCACCTGCGGCGACAACAACCTGTGCACGAGCGACGTCTGCAACCCGGGGACCGGCAAGTGCGAGTACCCGTCGACGGGCATCGTGTGCAACGACAACAACGCCTGCACCACCGAGGCCTGCAACCCCGAAACGGGCCAATGCGCCACCACGAGCACGGTGTCGTGCGACGACGGCAACGCCTGCACGCGTGACGCGTGCGACCCGGGAACGGGCCAGTGCGTCTACACCGACGTCGTGACACCCACATGCAGCGACAACGACCTGTGCACGAAGGACCTCTGCAACCCTCAGACCGGCCAGTGCGAGTACCCGTCCACCGGCGTCGTCTGCGACGACGAGAACGCCTGCACCACCGAGGCGTGCAACCCCGCCACGGGCCAGTGCGCCACGACGGGAACCAAGCGCTGCAACGACGAGAACGCGTGCACGCGCGACGCGTGCGATCCGGCGAGCGGCCAGTGCGTCTTCACCGACGTCGTGACGCCCACCTGCGGCGACGACGACCTGTGCACGAGGGACGTCTGCAACCCGCAGACCGGCCAGTGCGAGTACCCGTCCACCGGCATCGTCTGCGACGACCACAACGCGTGCACGGCCGAGGTCTGCAACCCGCAGACCGGCCAGTGCGCCACGACCAGCACGAAGTCGTGCAACGACGAGAACGCCTGCACCGACGACTCGTGCGATTCGGCGACCGGTGCCTGCATCTTCACCGACGTCGTGACGCCCACCTGCGGCGACAACGACCTCTGCACGCGTGACGTCTGCAACCCGCAGACGGGCAAGTGCGAGTACCCGCCGACCGGGCTCGCGTGCGACGACAACAACGCCTGCACGACCGAGAGCTGCGACCCGACGACCGGCGGGTGCAAGACGACCTCCACCAAGAACTGCGCCGACGACGATCTGTGCACCGAGGACTCCTGCGACGCGCGCACCGGCGAGTGCCGGCACGCCCCGCCGCCCTCGTGCTCGGACGACGACGCCTGTACCAAGGATGCGTGCGATCCGCGCACCGGTCAGTGCACGCACTCCGATCCGCCGTCGTGCGACGACGGCAACGCCTGCACGACCGACTCGTGCGACGCGCGCACCGGCCTCTGCAAGCACTCGCCGCCGCCGCCCTCGCTGTGCGACGACGGCGACCGCTGCACGCAGGACTCCTGCGAGCCGCAGACGGGTCAGTGCAAGCACTCGCCGCCGCCGAGCTGCGACGACGGCAACAAGTGCACGGCCGACCGCTGTGACCCCGTGAGCGGCCAGTGCAAGCACGTCGATACGGTCACGCCGACGTGCAACGACAACAACGCCTGCACCTACGATCAGTGCAACACGGTGACCGGCCAGTGCATGTTCTCGCCGAAGAACATCAACTGCTCGGACAACAACGCCTGCACCGAGGACTTCTGCGAGCCGAAGAGCGGTCAGTGCAAGCACCTGCCGCCGCCCTCCTGCTCGGATGACGACGCCTGCACGGTCGACTACTGCGATCCGCAGAGCGGCGAGTGCAAGCACCTGCCGCCGCCCTCCTGCTCCGACAACGACCACTGCACGGTCGACACCTGCAACCCGCAGACGGGCAAGTGCGAGCACACCGACAAGCTCGACGACCCGTCCTGCCACCCGGTCGTCTGCCGCAAGCCCGACTTCTGGGGCACCTCTGGCGCCATCACCAAGCAGGTCCTCGAGTCGGCCGGAAGCTGCCTCAAGGTGTGCGGCGAGGTCGTCAAGAACATCAACGTGGCGAGCGCCGACTCGGCCCTCGAGGCGATCTGCGTGAGCCCGGGCAACGATCCGAAGCTCCAGCTCGCGCGCCAGCTCACCACCATGGCGCTCAACTGCATCGTCAGCGACCTCGGCATCAGCTGCGGCGGCGACAACTCCGACGCCGGCAGCGTGTTCGCCGACTGCAACAAGGCGTGCCGCGGCGCCCCGAGCACGCTCACGATTGGCGAGTGCATCACCGCCGTCGACTGCTTCAACAGCGGCGGGGTGCTCGACGACCGCGGCATCTGCGGGCGCGATCCCAACGGCAGCTGCAAGGAGCGGCAGCTCCCGGGCTGGATCCGCCCCATTCCGGCCGACACCGCACCCAAGTGCGACGCGGCCCGCAAGAACACCTGCGCCATCATCCCGCCCTACGAGCAGTCCACCGGCGTCACCGGCTGCACCGCCGATGGCGACGAGACGCTGAACGGCGTCGAGGACTGCACGCCTGCCCCGCGCTGACCCTCACCCCACCCCGCTCCGGCGCCTTCGAGGCGTCGGAGCGCGGGGCGGGCAGCGAGGGCTCCGCTCGGTTGGACGCCTTGGCGCGATCGTTGCTCATTGATCTTGGTGCACTTCGAGCTTGTCAGCGCGATCACCGAGGTTGTCACGATCGCCGTGGGGCAGGGCATCCGCGATCTCACCGGTCTGCGTCGGCGATATGGGGCTGCACGCTGGAGGAAGCGCAAGGGCGTCGCTCTGGTTCGACTGAGCAGTGGGCGCGTACGACGTGCTGAGCTACACTGGTATGAGGCTCACGGAATCGGGCGCGTTAACATGAAGGTTAAGCGGTTCGTAGACTGATGGCGACAGCGCGACGAAAGAGGCGGTTCCTATTGTGCGTCCGCAACACCGGATGCGACGACCTGGAACTGCACAAGGTCTACGAGCGCCTGCCCGACAATGTGGCGACCCGAGAGGGATACGTCCGTATCATCGACGAGTCCCACGAGGACTACCTCTACCCGGAGACCTACTTCGTTGCTGTTGAAATCCCCAGGCAAGCCGAGCGAGCGCTGGCCAAGCGAGCTCCTGCGAGGGCGTCTAACCCGCGCTTGCAGCGGACGGCGCTGCCGCGCCGCCGCTGAACCGCCAGGTCGTTCGCCGCGCGGCGATCCTACCCTACCGAGCGCCCCCGCGACGGAACGCCGCGCGGCTCAAGGGCGCTCCGCCCTCGCCGCCCGCCCCGCGCACCGCCGCACGACGACGCGACACGCCAAGCGTCGCGGGTCAGCGCGCGGCGTTTGGCTGAGGGATTCGCGATTGTGTCGCGAGGTTGGGGGCCGGGCGGAGGCGCCTGCGAAGCGGCGCGACGAAATGCAGGTCCGTAACGCCGCGTATGTCTTCTCGCGCGGCGGAGCCGAAGCCGCAGCCCGGCCCCCAGCCTCGCGGCCCCGACGTCGAATCCTTCAGCGCCCCGACGTGGCGCGCAAGTCCTGGCGCACGCACGAGAGCTGCGCCCGGGCGAGCTCTGCACGGCGGAGGAGCGACGACCCACAGCCGGCCGCGCCGCGATGGCGAAGGCGCATCGCGGCGCGCCGGGCGGAGCGCAGGGCGTGCAGCGCACGATCGAACGCCTTGGCGCGCTTCGCTCCCGTGCGGCTCGCGGCGTGCTCGACGGCGTGCGCCGCACGCTCGAAGCGATGGGCCGCCACCTGCTCGAGCCGTGCAAAGGTCGAGCGGCACCCACTCGGGAACGTCTCCCTCAGGCGCGACACCAGGACCGGCGCGTCGACGCGGCGCCCGCCCGTACAGACCGTGTCGTGGCAGGTGTCGTCGACCGAGCACGCATCGCCGTCGTCGCACGAGCCGCTCACCGCCCCATGGCTGCAGGACCCGGTCTCGTCGCACAGATCGATCGTGCACGCGTTGCCGTCGTCGCACATGCTCGTGGGCCCGACGCACACGGCGTCCGTGCAGGTGTCGCCGGTCGTACAGGGATCGCGGTCGTCGCAGGCGCCCGAACCCAGTGGGCAGCCGTAGCGAACCGCCAAGTGCAGCGTCTCGGCGGCGGCCTCGTGGAAGGCCGTCACCTCGAGGCGCAGGGTCGTCCCGGCGACGACGTCGATGTCGAGTCGCGACTGCACGGTCGTGAGGGTGTCGTCGCTGCACGCGATCTCGTCGAGCGCCGCGCACGCGCCCGTGTACGCGCTCACGACGGTGTCGTAGGTGCTCCCCGCGGTCTCGATCACGACGCGCGACGTCTCGGGGACCGTCAGCTGGTACCACACGCTGGCGAGGTTCTGCGCCGGGGCGTCGGTCGTGCACGACTGGAGCGGGTCGCCGAGCGACGTCGTCGCGTCGGTCACGCTGCGCACCTCGGTGAACGGGATGGCGGGGATCACGATCGACGCGTCGCAGCCGTCGTTCGCGACACCCGGCTCGTTGAGACGCACCTCGATCCCGGCGACGGTCTCGCCGGGACCGAGAACGATCGCGGTGGACGCGCTCGGGTCGTCGGGCGGCGACGTCGTCGCCTCGTCGGGGCCGTTCCAGAACTCGGGCGGCGCCGGAAGCACCGCCGGCGGATCGAGCGGCCCGATGCTCGATCCGCCGGTGAAGCGGGAATCGACGGGCTCGATCTCGACCGTGTAGCTTCCGGGCGGAAGCCCCGGGAGCTCGAACGCGCCGCGGAGCGCGTCGGGCGGCGGCCCGCCGGGGTTCGCCGTACCGCCGGCCACGGGCACGAAGCGTGCGCCCGACGTGTAGCCGACGGCCAGGTGACGCGGATCGGCGAGGTTGCGCGCGATGACGTACACGCCCTGGAACGGCGCGCCGCTCGCGCGCAGCACCTGCCCGCGGATGAGACCCGTGGTCTCGGCGAAACCCGGCGCGGGGTACAGCGTCGACACCGACACCATGTCGTCCAGGGCGAGCGTGGCGGCTTCGCGGCCGTTCACCAGGAACGGGAACATGGTCGCGATCGCGCCGTCGTTCGACGAGTCGCCGTCGAACGCCTCGGCTCGCCCGATCTGGGAGTGGTCGAGGTTGAAGAAATGACCGAACTCGTGGATGAACACCGCTCGGAAGTCCTGGAGCGGGATCTCCGGATTGGTGCCGTTCGCCGTCCCGTCGATCCAGCGGCCGTTCAGCACGGCGACGGCTTCCGTGATCGTCCCCGCGGCGACGTCGCCACACTCGGGGCTGGCGAAGCCCAGGACCTCGCTGCTCGCGCCGGCGCCCAGGAGGTCGTCCGTGATGCCGCCGTCGTTGTCGAAGATGATCGGGCTGAGGCCGTCGCAACGGTCGAGGAACTGCTCGTAGTTGCTGGCCTTCACGTTCACCGGTAGTGCGCCGGCGTTGGTGAACGCGATCGACGACGACGTCACCGCCTCCCAGACTGCGAAGTTGCCCGCGACCAGCGCGACCGCCTCGTCGTTCGACAGCGACCCCAGCGGCCCGCGGTCGGGATTGAACGGTATCGGGCGGATCGCCCAGGTGAGCGGGACTCCGGCGCCGTTCACGACCAGCGGGCCGGCCGCCACGGCGCCGCGGGCGCAGGCGAGCGTCAGCAAGAGCGCGACGAGACGGCGCACGATCCTTCCCTAGCGCGCCGCCCGGCTGCGGACGACGGCGAGGAAGGCGGAGAGCGCGAGACGCTCGGTCGTCCTCGAACGTGCGAACGTGCCCTCCCGGCTCCGCTCGACGTCGTACACGCCCTGCTCGAAACCGACCGGGCTCGTGAAGCCGCGGGCGCTCGTGTCGTGGAGGAAGAGGACGTACTCGCTCCCTTCCCGATAGCGGGGCAGACCGGGGATCCGCAGGAGCGTTCCGTCCGCGAGCGGCGTGGCGACGCCGACCTGCTTGAACGTGATCGTCCCCGCCGCCTGCCCCTTCAGGCACTCGCTCACCGCCACCGAGACCCACGTCGCCGGCAGGCCGCTCTCGTCGCGTCCGGAGACGACGCTCGTCACGGTGCCGTGGACGATCTGGCCCGATCGCTCGACGACGCGGTCGAGCGTCATCGGGACGACGTCCATCGCCGCCGCCCTCACGGCCACGAGGAACCCGAGCAGGACGGCGGTCGTTCGACTGCGCGTCGGCGTCACCGGCGTCGGTGCCGGCGCGCGCTCGGGCGTCGCTCGGCGGTCGCGGGCTCGTCGCGTCCGAGGCGTGCCAGGCTCCGGCGGTACGGCGGTCGCGCGACACCGAGCTCGGTGATGATTCCCCCCACCAGGTCGGCGGGCGTCACGTCGAAGGCCGGGTTCGCGACCCGCACGCCGCTCGGAGCGAGCTGGCGGTCGCCCATGTGCGTCACCTCGCGCGGCGACCGCTCCTCGATCGGGATGTGCGCGCCCGCCGGGCAGTGCCAGTCGATGGTCGACGTCGGCGCCGCGACGTAGAACGGGATGCCGTGCCGTGCGGCGACGACGGCATGCGCATACGTCCCGATCTTGTTGGCGACGTCGCCGTTGGCGGCGATCCGATCCGCGCCGACGACCACGCAGTCGACGAGCCCGCGCTGCATCATGTGCGCGGCCATGCCGTCGGTGATGAGCGTCACCGGAATGCGATCGCGGCGCAGCTCCCACGCGGTCAAGCGCGCGCCCTGCAGGAACGGCCGCGTCTCGCACGCGATCACCTGGATCTGCTTGCCCGCCTCCTGCGCGGCGCGGATGACGCCGAGCGCGGTCCCATACCCGGCCGTCGCGAGCGCCCCGGCGTTGCAGTGCGTGAGCACGGTGGCGCGCTCGGGCACCAGGTCGGCGCCGTGCTTGCCCATGCGACGGTTCGCCGCGATGTCCTCGTCGTGGACGGCGATCGCCTCCCGCTCGAGCAGGGATCGCAACGCCTCCAGCGACCGGCCGCGGTTGGCCGCGTAGACGGCGCGCATCCGCTCGATGGCCCAGAACAGGTTCACGGCCGTCGGACGGGTGGCGGCGAACGTCTTGCAGAGGCGCTCGAACGTGGCGTCGAGGTTCCGCCCGCGCGCGCTCCGCATCCCGAGCGCGAGACCCATGGCCGCCGCGACGCCGATCGCCGGCGCGCCGCGAATCACCATGTCCTTGATCGCCTGCGCGACCTCGCGATAGTCGCGATAGACTCGGTAGACTTCGCGCGTCGGGAGCAGCCGCTGGTCGATCATGACCACCGTCCCGTTGCGCCACTCGATCGTTCGAACGGCCATCGGGCGGAGTGTAGCCGAATCACCCCGCCCGCGACAGGCGGGATTCCCGCGTCCCCGCATGCGCTTGACGGGTCCGCATGGCAGCCGTTATGGGGCACGCGTGACCAGCGAGGTCCGTCAGTCCTATTCGACCAACGTGGCGGGAACCGTCGATGGGTGCTTCGCGGTGCTGAGCGACTTCGACACCTACCCGAAGTGGTCGTCGCCGATCAAAAAGGCCCGCGTGCTCGACCGCTATCCCGACGGCCTCGCGCGCCGCGTCGAGTTCACGCTCGACATGCGGATCAAGACGATCCGCTACGTCCTCGAGTACAGCTACGATCGCCCGCACGGCGCGACCTGGCACCTCGTCGAGGGCGACGTGAAAGACGTCCAGGGCTCCTACCAGTTCGACGAGACGCCGACGGGTGTGAGGGCCACCTGCTCGCAGTTGGTGGATCTCGGGTTCTGGGTTCCCGGCTTCATCCGCAGCCTCGCCGAGGCGAAGGCGCTGCGTGACTCGGTCGAAGAGTTCAAGCGCGCCGTCGAATCGCGCGCGGCCTGACGGCGCGAGCCTCGGCGCACGTGCTCGGCCCGTACCGGGTCCTCGACCTGACCGACCATCGCGGTCTCTTGTGCGGGCAGATGCTCGCCGACCTCGGCGCCGACGTGATCCAGGTGGAGCCGCCGGGGGGGTCGCCGGCCCGCCGCGTCGGCCCGTTCGCCGGCGACGTCCGCGATCCCGAGCGGTCGCTCTTCTGGTGGTCGTACGCGCGCGGCAAGCGCGGCGTCACGCTCGACCTCGCGTCGCCGCGCGGCCGCGACCTCTTCCGGCGGCTCGCGGCCCGCGCCGACTTCGTGATCGAGTCGGGACGTCCGGGCGATCTCGCCAGACTCGGGCTCACGCACCACGCGCTCGCGGCGGCGAACCCGCGCGTCGTGACGGTTTCGATCTCCGCCTTCGGGCAGGATGGCCCCAAAGCGTCGTGGGCCGAGAGCGACATCGTGCTGCTCGCGGCCGGCGGGCCGCTCTTCCTGCAGGGCGACGACGACCGCGCCCCGGTCCGCCTGCCGGTGCCGCAGGCGTACCTCCACGCTTCGGCCGAGGCCGCGGTCGCGGCGCTGGTCGCCCACCACGAGCGGGAGCGCAGCGGCCGCGGGCAGCACGTCGACGTCTCGGCACAGCAGGCGATCGCGCTCGCGACCCAGTCGTACATCCTGTGCGAGGCCGTGGGCGCGCCCCAGGTCCGGCGCAGCGCCGGCGGCCTCAAGCACGGATCGCTGACGCTCCGAATGCTGTTTCCCGCCAAGGACGGATTCGTCGCGGTGACGTTCCTGTTCGGGTCGGCGATCGGCCAGTTCTCGCGCCGCCTCATGCATTGGATCCACGCCGAAGGCGGATGCGACCTCGCGACGCGCGACAAGGACTGGCTCGCGTACACCGAGCTGCTCGTCTCGGGTCGCGAGCCGCTCGCCGAGTTCGAACGCGTGAAGGAGATCATCGCCGAGTTCACGCGCGGACGCACGAAAGCAGAGCTGCTGGCCGCGGCGGTCGAGCGCGACCTGCTGATCGCGCCGGTCGCCACCATCGACGAGCTGGTTGCGAGCGAGCAGCTCCGCGCGCGCAACTACTGGCGGACGATCCCGCATCCCGAGGTCGGCCGCGAGGTCCGCTATCCGGGTCCGTTCGCAAGGTTCGGCCGCACGCCCATCGGCAGCACGCGACGCGCCCCGGCGGTCGGCGAGCACAATCCGGAGGTCTTCCAAGGCGAGCTCGGCCTCGACGAGCGGACCATGGCGCAGCTCGCGCGAGACGGCGTGATCTGATGGCGTCCACCGCCCTCGCCGGCGTGAAGGTGCTCGACTTCATGTGGGTCATGGCGGGACCCGCCGCGACCCGTGTCCTGGCCGACTACGGCGCCACGGTCGTGCGCGTCGAGTCGACGCGCCGGATCGACACCGCACGCACGCTGGCGCCGTATCGTGACGGCGTCCTCGGACCGGAGAACTCGGGCTGCTTCCAGAACCTCAATGCCGGCAAGCGGATGGTCACGCTCGATCCGACCCAGGACGCCGGCCGCGAGGTCGTGCTCGATCTCGTGCGCTGGGCCGACGTCGTCACCGAGTCGTTCGCGCCCGGCACGATGCGCCGCTGGGCCCTCGACTACGAGACGCTGCGCGCCGTGAAGCCCGACATCGTGATGCTCTCGACGTCGCTCATGGGCCAGACCGGGCCGCTCGCGACGTTCGCCGGCTACGGCAATCTCGCCGCCGCCATCTCGGGCTTCTCGAACCTCGGCGGCTGGCCCGATCGGCCGCCCGCCGGTCCGTTCAGCGCCTACACGGACTACGTTTCGCCGCGCTTCATCGCGGCGTCGATCCTGGCGGCGCTCGACCACCGGCGCCGCACCGGCGAAGGTCAGGCGATCGACCTCTCGCAAGCCGAGGCCTCGCTCCACTTCCTCGCGCCCGCGATCCTCGACTACACCGTCAACGGCCGCGTCGCGGGTCGCATCGGCAACCGCGACCCCGACCACGCTCCGCACGGCGTGTATCCGGCCGCCGGCACCGACCGCTGGGTTGCGATCGCGGTCACGACCGACGTCGAGTGGCGCGCGCTCTGCCACACCATGGATCGCGCAGACCTCGCCGCCGACGCCACGCTCGACGGCGCCGCCGGCCGGTGCGCGCAGGCCGATGCTCTCGACGAGGCCGTCGCCGCCTGGACGGCCTCGCGCGACGCACACGACCTGCAGGCGATGCTGCAGGCGCGCGGCGTACCGGCCCATGTCGTCCAGGACAGCCACGATCTCCTGCACGATCCGCAGCTCCTGCACCGGCGACACGTCGTCCAGCTCCGGCACCCGACGCACGGCACGAGCCCGGTCGAAGGCTCGCGCTTCGTGCTCTCGCGCACCCCGGCCGAGATCGGCGGCAGCGTGCCGACCTTCGGGCGCGACAACGAGGACGTGCTGTGCTCGATCCTCGGCTACGACGACGACCGCATCACCGCGCTCGTCGCCGCCGGCGCGCTCGAATAGCCGACGGCGAGATCCGGCTGCTCGAGCCAGCGGCTGACCAGCATCAGGCGCCAGAGCACGCCGCCGTCGTCGAGCCCCGCGTCGTGCTCGGCGCGCAGCCGCGCGACCGCCGCCGGATCGAAGAGTCCGAGACGCGCGACCCGCTCGGATGCCAGGACCTCGCCGGCGAACGCGGCGAGTGCCCCCCTCCGCCCTGGCGGCGGCGTGGGCGCAAGCGGTATGTGCACCGCGCGCCGGACCTCGCGCACGAGCGCGTCGCCGATGGCGCCCAGGAGCAGCGGGGTACGCCGGCGCAGCGACGCGCGCACGCGCGGCGGGATCGCCGCGGCGATCTGCGCCACGCGCGGATCGACGAAGGGCAGCCGCACGTCGACGCCCATCGGGGTGGCGGCGTCGAACATCGCCCCGATGCGCGGCACGCCGAGCACGAGACGGACGTAGTAGAGCGTGTCGCCGGCATCCGTCGCACCCGCCGAGACGGCCTCGGAGACGATCGGGACGAGCGCGCGCGCCGCCGGCGCGAGCGCCGTCGCGGCGCGCAGCTCCGGTCCGTAGAGGGCGTAGCGCCGTGCCGCCCCAGCGAGGGACTCGACGTCCGCATAGACGTCGAGCGGCGCGCTTCCCGCCGCCTGCGTCGTCCAGGCGAGGCGGCGCGGCCGGCCGCTCGCGCCGACGATGTCGAGCGCCTCGCGGACGAGCCCCGGGAGCGCGCGGTAGCGCTCGCAGGCGAGCCACGCGCGCTCGGCGGGGCCGCCGCCGAGGACCTCCTCCACACCGGCGCCCGCCATGAGCACGCGGGCCTGCGACGCGAGCGCCCCGACCGCCGGACCGAGGAGCACCGACTCGACCGCGCCGTCGGGCCCACCCTGCGTCGCGAGCATGACGTCGACGGCGCGTTCC
Source organism: Candidatus Eisenbacteria bacterium (assembly GCA_035577985.1). Lineage (NCBI taxonomy): Bacteria > Candidatus Eiseniibacteriota > Candidatus Eiseniibacteriota bacterium. The sequence continues at coordinate 56,454 of DATJZY010000176.1, read as the reverse complement.
CAGTCGACGTCGGGGTGGAGCACGTCGTGCGCGAGGTGCGCGCGCTGGGCGAGCGCGCGGGCGCGCCGGGCGTCGGCTTCGTCGTTGCCGGCCATGGTGATCGCACAGGCAGGCTCGCGACCGAGTCCGCTCGCGAGCGCGAGCAGCGTGCCCGCGCCGAGTCCGCCGGAGAGAAGGAGCCCCGTGACGACGCCCGCGGTGCGCTGCCGGACCGCCTCGTCGAGCTGCTCGCGGGCACGTCGGGCCGCATCGCGCGAGACGACCTGGCGGGCGCTGCGCGCCTCGGGAAAGCGGAGCTGCCAGTAGCGGTGTGCGCGATGGCGGCCGCTCTCCCACACGAGCAGCTCGCCCGGACGGAGCTGGCGGATCCCCGGGTAGAGCGTCGCCGGCGCCGGCACGGCGCCGAACGCGAACACGAGATCCACCATCGACAGGTCCGGCCCTCCGGCAACGCCGGGCAGGACGGCGAGCGGCGCCAGCGCGGAGGCAGCCGCGCACCGCGACCGCTCGGCCAGGTAGTAGAGCGGCCGCAGCCCGAGCTGGTCGCGCGCGAGCAGGAGCCGCTGCCGCCGTCCGTCCCACAGGGCGAGCGCGAACCCACCGCGCAGCGCGCCGACCGCGTTGTCGCCCCGCCCCTCGTAGAGCCGCAGCATGATGGCGGCGTCGTCGCGGGGCGCGTGCGCCGCCGCCGCGAGTCCGAGCACGTCCTCGAGCTCGCGACGGTTCGAGAGCGCGCCTGCGAACACCGCCGAGATGAGCCCGTCGGCCGACGTCGCGCGCGCGACCGCCGGGCCCGGGCCGCGCACGTCGCCGAGAACGATCGGAACCCCGCCTGCCGTCGAGCCCGTCCAGGCCTCGGGCGGCGCCTCGGCCTCGGGCCAACCGACGAGCGCGAGCAGCGCGCCCATCGTCAGGCGGGTCGGACGAGAAGCCCGACCTCGTCCTGCACGGCCGTGATCTCGTAGACCGTGGCGCCGAGTCGTACACCCGCGCGCAGCTCGAAGGCGTCGCTCTCCACCGCGATCTCGCCGGTTGCGCCCTCTTCGCCCGGCACGAGCGCGTAGGCGATCGTGAGCGGCAGCGACCCGTTCACGCGGAGCACGACGGCGGGGGCAGGCGCCCACACGCCCGGGGCGGTCGCGTACCATCCCTGCGTGTCGGGCTTGGTCGCTCCGCCGACCAGGCCGACGCTGCGCACGCCGGTGACGAGGACCGAGACCGCCGACGCCCCGGAGCGCGCGATCGTGACCACCGGCTTCCCCGCGCACGCCGCGCGCACCGTGACGTCGGGATGGAAGTGGACGAGCGTCTCGCCGGCAAAGGTCCCGCGGCCCGTGATCTCGTCACACACGAACCAGAAGCGACCCGGGAGGCAGAACACCCGACGCCGGTATTGGATGTCGGCGCCGAGGCCCGCGAAGCCTTTGGCCGTCCCGAGGAAGTACTGCACGCCCTCGCGTACGGTGAAGCGGCCTTCGATCTCGCCCTCCGGCTCGCCGCTGAGGCGCGCCGGCACGAGCACGTTGCGGGCACGTCGCGTGCGCGCGTGCCCGGGGACCGCCCCATCCTCTTCCAGCGTCACGCGCGAGCCGACGACGAGCGGCAGCCCGCCGACGGCGAGCTCGTAGCCGAAGACCGCCGATCCGTCCGAGCACGGGTGTGCGCCGCCGTCGAGGACCATCATGTCCCCGGGCCCGCCGGCCAGCACGTAATAGCCCGTGCGCCGCACCGCGCGCGCTTCGGGAACGATCTCGCCCGAACGGGTGAACCCGGCGTACGTCCGGCGGCCGCTCTCGCCGAGCAGCAGGAGTGGCCAGATGCCCGGCAGCTCCGGCGCCTGCGCGAAAGCCGGATCGTGCAGCACGACCGCCGCCGTCGCGAGGAGCTCCGCCACGGGCCAGGTGCCGTCGACGGGCGTCGGCCCGAACTCGGGAAGGAGGCCACCCGGCTGGACGATGCGCGCGAGGGCGTCGGTCATGCCTTTCACGTGCTTGCGACCCCAGACCGGGATGTCGTCGTTGTCGGCGCGCAGGATGGCGAGGACGCCCAGGTACTCGGCGAGGACGAATGCCTGCCAGCCCGGCGAGCGACTCTCCTGCGCACCGTCGTCGCGTCCCTGATCGCGCAGGCGGCCCCAGAGGAGCACCGTCGCGGCTTCGATCCAGCTCCGCGCCTCCATGCCGTCGAAGAACCGGCCGGCGAGCAGCAGCGCCTGGCCGGCGGCGACGAGCCACGGGCCGGGCGCGTGCTTCGCGGTCGCCGCCACTAGCGCGCCCGCCTGGTCGTAGAGGCTCACCAGCAGCTCGCGCCGCGTCTCGACGTCGCCGCGAAGCTCGGTCGCAAAGAGCGCGCTCATGAGGAGGTGGTTGCGGAGCCGTCGCGCGAGCGGCGGGACAGTCCAGGCGACGGGGTGTCCCGCCGGCACCTGGCGCATCCAGTCGCGCACCAATCCCTTCGCGAGGTCGTACCAGGCGCGGCGCTCGGCCGGGTCGGCCGCGGTCGCGCCGGCGACGGCGATCGCGAGCAGCTCGTCGTGCGCGTTGAGGGCCTGCTGCCACGCCGGGCTCGTGCCGCGCGGGAACCAATCCACCTGCTTCCCGAACCGGACGCTCCGGCCGAGGTGCGTGACGGTTCCCTTGCGGACCGCCGCGGCCTCGGCGACGAACGCCGCGGCGGCGTCCCGCTGCGCGGGGCCCAACGAGGCCACCCCCGGAAACACCGGTTGTCCGAAGCGGACCCGCGGCTCGGGTCGTCGGACCCAGCCACGCGCGGTGAGCGCCGAGCGCAACCGGCCCGGCAACGTCGTCGCCCCGGACTTGTCGCGCCGCGCGCCCTCGATGCTCGCGAGCTCCACCACCTCACCTCCCCTGACGACCTCGGTTGTAGCGCACCTTCGGCGCCGCGTCGACTCTTTGCGGCATGTTGCAGCGCGGACACCCGTCGACTAAGCGAGCCGCGAATGGACGGCCTGCGGGCAGCGTTGCGCGAGCTCGGCCGGCGTCGCCTGCGCACCACGCTCACCTGCGCCGGGATCGCGATCGGCGTGACCGCGCTCGTGCTCCTGGGCGCGCTCAGCGAGAAGATGGATCGCCTCGTCCGTGGCGGCCGCGACTTCGCGACCGGTCAGATCACGGTGAGCGGCGCCGGAAGCGGGGGCGCGACCGGCGGCCTCACGCGCGGAGGGCTCGTGTCGGCCGATCAGCTCGCCGCCCTGCAGGCGGTTCCGGGCGTGGAAGCCGTCGCGCCCATCGTGATGTTCCCGGTCGGCGACGGACCGCCGCCACTGCCCTTCACCTTAGCGCCGCTCGTGTTCGGGATCGACGTCGAGCGGCTGTGGATGAACCGCTCGACCGGGCCGCCGCGCGTCGCCGCCGGCCGGCTCGTTCCGCGCCCCGGCGCCGACGAGGTCGTGATCGGCAGTCAGGTCGCACGCAGCACGGGGCTCGCGGTCGGCGGGACGCTGACCGTCCGCGGACGGGCTTTCGACGTCATCGGGGTGCTCGAGCCCACCTTCACGGGCCCGGACAGCTTCGTGTTCATGCCCTTCCCGATCGCCGAGCAGCTCCTGGTCGAGAGCGAGCCCCTGCTCCGTCGGCTGGCGCTGGTGCCCGGCTCGAAGGTGCTGCCGGTCGCGACCGCGGCGGCCGCCTTCTGGAAGGACGGAGAGGACCCCGAAGCCGTGGCCGCGCGGGTGCGGGAGCAGGTGTCGGGCGTGTCGGTCCTCTCGCCGGCCGACGCGCGTCTGCAGGTCGACCGGGCGCTCGTCTTCCTGCGGGCCCTAGTGCTGGGGAGCGCGATCGTCGCGCTCGTCGTCGCCGCGCTCGCGGTTGCCAACACCATGGTGACCGCGGTCGTCGAGCGACGCCGCGAGATCGGGCTCCGGCGCGTCGTCGGCGCGACGCGCGGGCAGGTCGTGCGCGCGCTCGTGCTCGAAGCGACGGCGATCGGTGCTGCGGGCGGCCTCCTCGGCGCCGGCACGGGCATGGTCGTCGCGAGCGCGCTCAACGCCGTGACGGAGCGGCTGGGCGCGCCGATCTTCCTGCTCACCGTGCGCCTGCTCGCGGGTGCGATCGTGCTCCCCGCTGCGCTGGCCGCTCTCGCCGGGCTCTGGCCGGCCCGCCGTGCCGTGCGGCTCGCGCCGACGGACGCGCTTCGCTACGTCTGAGCGGGTGTGGCCGCGGCGGCCGGATGCTGGCCGTGGCCGCGGCGACGGCGGCGGCGACGGCGCCGGCGACCGCCCCCGGGGTGATGACCGGGCTGCTGCCCGGGTATCGGCGGCGGTACGTCGCTGCCGGCGAGGGGTGGCAGGCCGGGTGCTCCGAGCTCGGCCGCTAGCTCGTCCGCGTCGGCGCCGAGCGGCTCGAGGACCATCAGGGGCGGCGCCACCGGCTTCGCCACCTGCGGCTGGGCAGCACCGTCTCCGGCACCGCGGCGACCGCGCCGGCGCCGGCGGCGCCGGCGTGGGTCCGGGAAGTCGTGGTGCGATTCGGGCCGGCGTCCCTGCGCGGCGAGCGGCTGCTCCGGCGAACCCGACGGCTGCCCCCCAACCGGCGCCGGATGACGGTCGCCGCCGCGACCCCGGCGCCGGCGGCGCCGGCCGCGACCGGGCTCGGCGAGACCGTTCGCGCGGCAAAGATCGCAGCGACCGCACGGACGCGGATCGACGTCGCCGAAGTAGCGCCGCAACATCTGGCTGCGGCAGCCCGTCTCGTTGGCGTACTCGCTGATCGCGCGCAGGCGCCGATCGTCTTCACGGCGCAGCACCTCGAAGCGCGAGCGCAGGCTCTCGACCCGCTCGACGAGCGTGTCGAGCTCGCCGAGGGCCCGCACGCGATCGCCCACGCGCTCGGCGATGCCGGCCTCGACCAGCGCCGTCACGATGGAGGTGGCGGCACGCTGCGAGATGCCGGCCGAGAGCGCGAGCTCCTCGATGTTGGCGTCGCGGTCCTCGCCGGCGTAGGCGGCGATCGCGCGCCCGAACTTCCCGAGCAGGGCCGGCGAGAGACGCGAGAGCGCGAGCAGGTGCTCCTGGATCGCGAGGTCGCTCTCGTCGAAGAGGAGGATGCAGCGGGCCTGATGCCCGTCGCGTCCGGCGCGGCCGGCCTCCTGCAGGTAGCGCTCGAGCGACGCCGGCGCCTGGTAGTGCACGATGTAGCGGATGTCCGGCTTGTCGATCCCGAGGCCGAAGGCGCTCGTCGCGACCATGACGATGCGCTTGCCCTTGTGCATGAACCGCGCCTGGTGCTCGGTGCGGTCCTTGTCGGTCATCTTGCCGTGGTAGCGGGCGGTGGGGATCTTGATCAGGCGGAGCCCGAGCCACACGTCCTCGACCGCTTTGGTCGTCGAGCAATAGATGATGCCCGGACGCGGCAGGCGGCGCGCGAGCTTCGCGAGCTGGCGCAGCTTCTCGTCGCCGCGCACGTGCCGCACCTCGAAGACCAGGTTATGGCGATGGGGCGAGGCGACGATGACCTCGGGGTCGCGCAGGCCGAGGTAGCGGATGATGTCGTCGCGGACCGGCTGCGTGGCCGTCGCAGTCAGCGCCAGCACGTGGCCGGCCTGGAGCTTCGCGACGCGCTGGCCCAGCGCCAGGTAGGCGGGGCGGAAGTCGTGGCCCCACTCCGAGATGCAGTGCGCCTCGTCGACGGCGACGAGGCCCGGCGGGTTCTGCTCGAGCAGGCTCCCGAGCTCGTTGCCGGCGAGCGTCTCGGGCGTGGTGAGGACGAGCAGCGAACCGCCGTCCTTCAGGCGCGCCAGCGCTTCGCGCCGCTCGGTCACGCCGACCGTGCTGTCGAGACGGATGGCCGGGATGCCGTACTCGACGAGCTTCTGGTGTTGATCCTCCAGCAGCGCGAGCAGCGGCGAGACGACGACCGTCGGGCGGGGCAACAGGACGGACGGGAGCTGGTAGCAGAGGGACTTCCCGCCGCCGGTCGGCAGGATGAGGAGGGTGTCCCTGCCCCCGAGCACCGAGAGGATCGCGCGCTCCTGCTCGCGATGCAGGCGCGAGAGGCCGAAGCGCTCGCGCGCGACGCGGCGCACCTCGTCGATCATCTCGTGCGGCTGCACGATCTCGGCTTCGGGACTTTGGAGCATCACCTCACGTCCGGGCGGCGAGTGCACTGCGAGCTTCGAGCACACCGCGCGCGTCGGGCCGGTATGGCGCCACCCGAGGGGGCAGCGAGAAACAGCCCAGACGGACGGTGCTTAGCTTATCGACCTGACCAAATCCACCCCGGGCTCAAGGGGTCAGAGCAGGAGCAGCTGGGCCGCCATGGCGGCCATCGACACCACCGCCGCAAGCACCCCGATGGTGACCTTGCCGGCGGTCGAGGCGGCCTTCTCGTTCTCGGTCGGCGGTTCCACTGGACCGATGCCCTGCTCCTGCGAGGGCGCCACGCCCTGGACCACCTGGCCGCTCGCGGCAGGGCCGATGGGAGCGACCTGCTGCTCCCCGGGCGGCGTCAGCGGGACGATCGCCTGCTCGGTCGCGCGCGCACGCTCGCCGAACAGGATCGGCGCACCGGCCAGCAGCAGCACGACGAGCATCGCTCGCACGTCCCGAGCGTAGACCAAGTCCGTCGGGCTTGCGAGCCCTATTTGCCCGGGGTACGGGCAGCGGCTAGCTAGCACGCCGCCCCGACGGTCAGGGAGGAGTCCGCAGATGAGCGCACAGCACCCGAGCGAGCTCGAGGACGTCATCACCGAGGTCGCGGCGAGCTACGGCGGGGGCCGGCTGATCGACAGCCTCGGCACCGCGACCCTGCCGAGCAAGCGCCAGGTGATCGAGGCCCTGACGCACCTGAAGGCCGCCATGTACCTGGGCTACTACGCCACCGGCTCGCTCGACGAGAGCAAGCTGCGCTTCACGGTGGCCTCGCACCTCTATCCCGCCTACGAGATCCTGGTCGAGCAGATCCGGCGCGCCGTGAGCTACGTCGGCTTCCGGACGGCGGGCGAGCCGCGGGCGGCCGAGTGGCCCAAGGCGGTGACGGTCGAGCTCCTCCGCGACATCCCGACCATCCGGACGCGGCTCTCGAAGGACGTGCTGGCGGCCTTCCAGGGCGACCCGGCCGCGAACAGCGTCGAGGAGATCATCTTCAGCTATCCCTCAATCGAGGCGATCACCGTGCACCGCATCGCGCACGAGCTGCACACGCGCGGCGTGCCGATGCTGCCGCGCATCATGGCCGAGCACGCACATTCCCTGTCCGGCATCGACATCCATCCGGGCGCGAAGATCGGCGATTCGTTCTTCATCGACCACGGCACCGGCGTCGTCATCGGCGAGACCTGCGTCATCGGCGCGAACGTGAAGATCTATCAGGGCGTCACGCTGGGCGCGCTCAGCGTGGAGCGCGGTCCCGCGGGGCGCGGCAAGCAGCGCCACCCGACCATCGAGGACAACGTCACGATCTACGCCGGCGCCACCATCCTCGGCGGGCAGACGGTGATCGGCGCCGGCTCGGTGATCGGCGGCAACGTCTGGCTGGTCGAGTCGGTGCCGCCCGGCAGCCACATCACGTTCGAGGACGGACCACGGCGCTGAGCGCAGAACCGGTGCTCGCCCCTCCGCAGAAGCCGCTCGGGCTCCGCGTCGTCAACGCGGCCGGCGGGGCGCTCCGCGCCCTCGGCCTGCCGCTCGTCCGCCTCGACGAGGCGTCACTGCTCGCCGAGGCATCGCGCCGCGCCGGCCTCGACGATTTCGGCGACGACGCCTTCCGCGATCCGCTGCAGCGGCTCCTCGCGTCGCTCGAGACCGAGGCCAACCTGACGCTCATCGGTCGCATCGCCGCGCGCAAGGACATCGTCCGACTGCTCGAGAACCGGCTGCACATGCAGGACGAGCACCGCCGCCATCCGGAGATCGCGACGGGAGCCGTGACCGCCCCGCTCTTCATCCTGGGGCTCCCCCGCACCGGCACATCGATCCTGCACGAGCTCATGGCCCAGGACCCGTCGAATCGCGTGCCGATGACGTGGGAGGTGATGCACCCGTGGCCGCCGCCGGACGCCGTCACCTTCGACACCGACCCGCGCATCGCCGCCGTCGAGCGCCACTTCGCGGGGGTCGACCGCGTCCTGCCCGACTTCAAGAAGATGCACCCCATGGGCGCGCTCCTGCCCCAGGAGTGCGTCGCACTCACGGCGCACGACTTCGCGACGCTCATCAACCACACGACCCATCGCGTTCCGAGCTACCAGGCCTGGCTCGAGTCGACCGATCTCGTCTGGGTGTACCGGTCGCATCGGCGCCAGCTCCAGTACCTGCAGTGGAAGGCACCGGCGACCCGCTGGGCGCTGAAGTCGCCCGGGCACCTGTGGGCGCTCGACGCGCTCATCACGGTATATCCCGACGCGCGCATCGTGCAGACGCACCGCGATCCCCTGAAGGTTGCCGCATCGCTCGCAAGCCTCGTCACGGTTCTGCGGAGCCTCGCTTCCGACGCGATCGATCCGCGCGAGATCGCCGACGACTGGACGCGGCGCCTGGCGCGCGGTCTCGAGCACACGATGCGCGTGCGCACTGAGCGCCCGCTCCCGGCCTCGCAGGTGTACGACGTGCATTTCGCCGAGTTCATGCGCGACCAGATCGGCATGGTGCGGCAGATCTACGCGCACTTCGACATGACGCTCTCGGACGAGGCCGAGGCGCGCATGCGCCGTTTTCTCGCCCAGAACCCGGCCGAGAAGCACGGCCGCCACACCTACACGCTCGGGGCGGCCGGGCTCGACGTCGAGGCCGAGCGGCGGCGCTACGCCAACTACCAGCAGCACTTCGGCATCGCGTCCGAGGCACAGGCATGAAAGGAGTCGACACATGATCACCGTCTATGGCGTTCCCCGCTCCCGCACGATGCGCTCGCTCTGGATGCTCGAGGAGCTGGGCGTGCCCTACGAGAACGTGAAGACGAACTTCGCGACCGGAGACACGCGCAAGCCCGACTACCTGAAGGTCAACCCGAACGGGCACGTTCCGGCCCTGCGGGACGGCGACACGGTTCTCTTCGAGTCGCTCGCGATCAACCTCTACCTCGCCCGCAAATACGACAAGGGTCTGTGGCCGAAGAGCGTCGAGGACGAGGGACGGACCTTCCAGTGGAGCGTGTGGGCCATGACCGAGCTCGAGGAGCCGGTCCTCACCACGCTGCTCCATCGCATGTTCTTCCCCGCCGCGCAGCGCGACCCCGCCAAGGCCGACGACGCAGCCGAGCGCGCGAGGAAGCCACTCGGCGTCCTCGAAGGTGCGCTCGCCGGACGCGAGTACCTGCTCGGCGGCGGTTTCGGCGTCGCCGATCTCAACGTCGCGTCGGTCCTTTCCTGGGCGCCGCTCGCCGGCATCGATCTCGCGCCCTTCCCGGCCGTCCAGGCGTGGCTCACGCGCTGCACCAGCCGCCCGGCGTTCCAGCGCGTCCAGTAGACTTCGAGCCAGGACTACGTCCTGGCTCGAGTTGGGACGCGAGGTTTGTCACGTTGGTGGTACGCGCGACCGGCATGCCGCGGCCAGCCAAGCTGGCGCGGCAGCGCCGGCACGCGCGACGTGGCGAGCCGAGGCGGGGACGAAGCCGAAGGGCCAGCGGCAAGGTACTCGCCAGCGTCGTTCGATGACGCGGAGCGGTCCGGCCCTTCTCGAACCGTGGCCCCCGGCGCGTAACTGTGCTGCCGCGCCGGCTTCGCCGGCCGCGGCATACCGGTCGCGCGTGCCACGGACGCCACACCCTCGCGCCCGAGCCAAGACGTAGTCTTGGCTCGGACTAGAATATTTCGGCGAGGCTTTCGGCGACCGGGCGCACGCGCAGCCCGAGTCGCCGGAGGTCGTCGTCGACCGGCACCTGCCGCAAGCCCTTCAAGCCGAGCAGGCTCTCGCTGCGCAGCGGGGTCGGCACGCCCAGGCGCTCCAGGCTCCTGACCCCGAGGAGTGCCGGCCCGAACGGGAGCGGTACGAACACGCAGCGCACGCCCATCCGCTCGGCCGCCATGCGCAGGACGTCGCGGAACGCGCGCGGCGCCGGCTCGGCGACGTTGACGGCGCCGGTGACCCGGCGCTCGATGCCGAGGGCGATCGCCTCGCAGACGTCGTCGACGTGCACCGTCTGGAGCGGCTGACGCCCGCCGCCGAACAGCGGCACGACGTGCACCTTCTGCATGAGATCGCGCATGAGGCCGAAGATACCGCCCCCACCCCGCGCGAGGATGGTGCCGGGACGCACGACCAGGTCGCGCGCCGGATCGAGCAGCGTCTCGGCGACGTGCTTGGTGCGACCGTACTGGTTCGGCGCATCGGCCGCGGCGGCGACGCTCGACACGAATACGACGCGGCCCACGCCCGCGCGGCGGGCGGCGTCGACGAGGCGCCGCGTCCCCTCGACGTTGGCGCGCTCGGCGCGCGCCGGGTCGGTCTCGCGGGTCGCCCAGGCCGCGTGCACGAGCGCGTCGGCGCCGGCGAGCAGTTGGTCGTCGACGGCATCGGGAAGCTCCAGCCGTCCGGTGCGGATTGCCGGTGGGAGGGATGCCGCCTCGGGGCGTCGCACGAGTGCGCGCACCTCCCAGCCCCGCGCGCTGAGCGTGCGGCAGAGGTGGCCGCCCAGGAATCCCGACGCTCCGGTGACGACGACGGCGGGCACGAGTCAGGCCCGCTTCCGCGCGACGGCCCGCAGCAGCACCGCACCGGCGATCGCCTCCACGACCGCCCGGACGCCCGCGGCCCCGACCTTGAGCATGAGCGCCACCGGACCCACCTGTCGGGGCAGGAACTCGTCGGCGTGCTCCGGCGTCGTCTCGAGGATGGCCGCCATGACGAGGATCTTGCTGCGCAGCGCCCCGCCGGGACGAGAGAGACCCGACGCCCCGTCGAGCATGCCGACGCTCCACGGGTGGGCCTGCGCGAAGGCCAGCGCCGCGGCGTCCTCGGGCGCGAGCGGCTCCGTGAAGAGAGTCCGGTTCGCGGCGACGTAGCGCTCGACGACCGCCGGCTCTGGCTCGCGTCCCACGAGATAGCGCCCGAACAACCGGGCTTCGGCGGCGAGCACGTCGGGCTCCACGCGGGACGTTTCGCACGATCGCGCGGGGCCCGCAACGCGACGGAGGCCCTTGCACACATAGTTAACCCATGTTAACTATCGGTCCGGATGCCCGCCACGCCGCCCATCACCGACGTGCACGACGCGATCGCCAGGCTGCAGCGCCTGACGGACCTGTTCCGCGAGCGTCGCGCCCAGCTCGCGGAGGACGCGGGTCTCACCGAGCAGCAGTGGGAGGTGCTCGAGCGCATCGCGACCGAGCGCTTCATGCCGTCGCTGTTCGCCCGTCATCGCGAATCGAGCGCGGCGGCCGTCTCGCGCCTGATCCGCCAGCTGATCGAGAAGAAGCTCGTCTCGGTGTCGGTGTCGCCGAACGACGGGCGGCAGCGGCAGTACGTCCTCACCGCCAAGGGGCGCCGCACGCTCTCCGCGCTGGGCGCGAACCGCGCGGCCGCGATCGAGGCGATCTGGACGACGCTCGATCGCGAGGCGCTCGCCACCTTCACGCGGGTGAGCGACGAGCTCATCCGCCGCATCGAGACGTACGCCGAGCGCACGTAGCACGCCAGGAGGAAGCATGGGACAGACGCTCTACGAGAAGGTCTTCGACGCGCACGCGGTCCGGCGCCTGCCGTCCGGTCAGTACCAGCTCCTGATGGGGCTGCACCTGATCCACGAGGTCACCTCGCCGCAGGCGTTCTCCATGCTCCGCGAGCGCGGCCTGCGAGTCCTCTACCCGCAGCGGACCTTCGCGACCGTCGATCACATCATCCCGACCCACAGCCAGGCCCGTCCGCTCGCCGACCCCATGGCCGAGGAGATGCTCCAGCACCTCGAGCGCAACTGCGCCGACTTCGGCATCCAGTTCTTCGCGCCGTCGTCGGGCTCGCAGGGCATCGTGCACGTGATCGGACCCGAGCTGGGCCTCACGCAGCCGGGCATGACGATCTGCTGCGGCGACTCCCACACGTCCACGCACGGCGCCTTCGGTGCGATCGCGTTCGGCATCGGCACGTCGCAGGTCCGCGACGTGCTCGCCACCCAATGCCTGGCGATGGAGAAGCTGAAGGTTCGCCGCATCGAGGTGAGCGGCCGGCTGCGGCCGGGCGTGTACGCGAAGGACGTGATCCTCTCCATCATCGCCAAGCTCGGCGCGCACGGTGGCGTCGGGTATGCGTACGAGTACGCCGGCGAGGTGTTCGACCGCTTCTCGATGGAGGAGCGGATGACGGTCTGCAACATGTCGATCGAGGGCGGCGCGCGCTGCGGGTACGTGAACCCCGACCGCTCGACGTACGAGTATCTGAAGGGCCGCCGGTTCGCGCCGTCGGGCGCGGCCTGGGAGCGTGCCGTCGCCGCGTGGGATCAGGTCCGCTCGGATCCCGACGCGCGTTACGACGACGTCGTACGGCTGCGCGGCGCGGACATCGAGCCGGTCGTCACCTGGGGCATCACCCCGGCGCAGTCGACGCCCGTGGGCGCGCCCCTCCCCGACCGCAGCCGCTACCCCGAGGAGGAGCGCGATCTCGTCGACGAGGCCTACCGCTACATGCAGCTCCGCCCCGGTGCGCCCGTGCGGGGCGCCAAGATCGACGTCGCCTTCATCGGCTCGTGCACGAACGGGCGCCTCTCGGACTTCGAAGAGGTCGTGCGCCACATCCAGGGTCGCAGCTTCAAGGTGGCGCCGCACGTGAAGGCGCTCATCGTCCCGGGCTCGCAGGCCGTCCGCCAGGAGCTCGTGCGGCGCGGCTACGACCAGATCTTCCGCGACGCGGGGTTCGAGTTCCGCGAGGCCGGCTGCTCGATGTGCCTCGCCATGAATCCCGACAAGCTCGAGGGCACGCAGCTCTGCGCGTCGTCGTCGAACCGCAACTTCAAGGGCCGGCAGGGCTCGCCGACGGGACGCACGCTTCTCATGTCGCCCGTCATGGTGGCAGCGGCGGCCATCGCCGGCGAGGTGACCGACGCGCGCGAGCTGTTCGAAGCCACCCTGGGAGGCACGAATTGACATGAGCCACGCCAAGCGCACGATCATCGAGGCACCTGCCATCGCGCTCCGGGGCCACGACATCGACACCGACCGCATCATTCCCGCGCGGTTCTTGAAGTGCGTCGTCTTCGAGGGGCTCGGCGAGCACGTCTTCGAAGACGACCGCCGCCAGGAGCGCGGCCGGCCCGGGCCGCACCCGTTCGACGATCCGCGCTACGCCGAGGCGCGCATCCTGCTCGTCGGGCGGAACTTCGGCTGCGGCTCGTCGCGCGAGCATGCGCCGCAGGCCATCATGCGATGGGGCCGCGGCATCCAGGCGATCGTCGGCGAGTCGTTCGCGGAGATCTTCTTCGGCAACTGCGTCGCCAACGGCATCCCCTGCGTCACGGCCGACGAGCGGGCCATGGCCGCGCTCATGGAGCGGGCCGAACTCGAGCCCGGAATGCCCTTTCAGCTCGACCTGGCGTCCATGCGCATCGTCGCCGGCAACCTCGTGTTCCCGGTCGTCATGCCCGGCGGCGCCCGCTCGCAGCTCATGGAGGGACGCTGGGACACGACGGGCGAGCTGCTCGAGGGCAAGGACGCGACGGCCGCGGTCGCAGCGAAGCTGCCCTACTTCCGGGGGTGGGTCTGACGTCCGTGCGGGCCGTCGCCAGCCATCCGGCGCGGCTCACGCTCCGCTTCCTCCTGCCGGTCTTGGCGGCGATCGTGGGATCGCTCCTCACCGCCGTCCCGTGGCTCGTCGTCACGCTCGAGCGCGACCAGGTCACGACGCTGGTCACGCGACTCGAAGGCGACGCACACGTCGCGGCGGCCGTCCTGCCGTGGACGCGCGGCACGGCGCTCGATCGCGCCTGCGCCGAGCTCGCGGGGCGCCTCGACGCGCGCATCACGGTCGTCGCGCCCGACGGCGTCGTGCTCGGCGAGTCTTCGCAGCCGTCCGAGAAGCTCGTGAACCACGCCGATCGTCCGGAGATCCAGGCGGCGCTGCGCGACGGTCAGGGGCACTCGGTGCGCCGCAGCGAGACGATCGGACGGCGCCTCCTCTATGCGGCCTGGCTCCAGGAGCGGGGCGACGAGCGGCGCGTCGTCCGGATCGCCGTGCCGATCAGCTCGATCACGGAGCACCTGCTCGGGCTGCGCGGCCCCGTCTTCACCGGGCTCGCCGTCGCGGCCGGGCTCGGCTTCCTCGTAGCCTGGCTCCTCTCGGGCGCGATGCTCCGCCGCATCCAGCGGCTCGTGCGCTTCGCGGCGGCCCTGGCGCACGGCACCCCGCCGCCTCCCCTCGGCCCCGAGCGCAACGACGAGCTCGGCCTGCTCGAGGCGCGGCTGGCCGAGATGGCGCGCGACGTGAACGCGACCCTCGTCAGCGTGCGCGTCGAGCGCGAGCGGCTGGAAGCCATCCTGCGCGGCATGGTCGAAGGCGTGCTCGTGACCGATCTCGACGGCCGCCTCGTCCTCCTGAACACGCGGGCGCGCGAGCTGCTGGACCTTCCCCGCGACCTCGATCCGGCGGGGCATCCGCTGGTCGAGTTGGTGCGCGATCCCGGGCTCGCCGAGCTGCCGCGCGAGCTCGCCGCGGGCGTGAGCGTCGTCTCGCGCGACGTCTCGCTCGGCGGCGGCAGCGGACCGGTCGTGCAGGTGAACGGCGCGCGCCTCACGGGCCAGGACGGGAAGCCGTTCGGCCTCGTGCTCGTGCTCCACGACGTCACCGAGCTGCGGCGCCTCGAGACCGTGCGCCGCGACTTCGTCGCCAACGTCTCCCACGAGCTGCGCACGCCGCTGACGGCGATCAAGGGCTACGCCGAAACGCTCCTCGGCGCCGCCGGCGACGATCGGGCGACGGCGCTGCGGTTCCTCGAGGTCGTCGACCGCCACTCCGAGCGGCTGGGCCGTCTCATCGACGATCTCCTGACGCTCTCCGACCTCGAGTTCGGGCGCACGCCATTTCGCCGTCGCCCGATCCCGGTCGGCCCGGCGATCGACGACGTGCTGCAGATCCTGGCCGAGCGTGCGGCGCAGCACGGCGTCACGATGACGTCGGACGTCGCCCCGGATCTGCCACTCGCGTTCGCCGACGGCGACCAGCTCCGCCAGGTCCTCATCAACCTCGTCGACAACGCGATCAAGTACTCGACCGAGGGCGGCCGCGTCGTCGTGAGCGCGCGGAGTGGCGACCTCGGCGGCGCACCCTCGGTGGTGCTGGCGGTCGCCGACACCGGCATCGGCATCCCGAGCCAGGATCTGCCCCGCCTGACCGAGCGCTTCTTCCGCGTCGACAAGGCACGCTCGCGGGAGCTCGGCGGGACGGGGCTCGGGCTCGCGATCGTGAAGCACATCGTGCAGGCGCACGGCGGGCGGCTCATCATCGAGAGCACGCTCGGCCAGGGCACGACAGTGCAGATCGTGCTGCCCGCCGCGACGTCCGACGGCCGCTAGACCTACCCGCTCGGGCTCGTGCAGTCGCAGCTCGGAGGTTCCCCATAGGGTTCCGAGCCGTCTGCCGTCAACGCGAGCGCTGGTTGCCTTCCCGGCGACGGCCGGGCTAGAAGCCGCCCCCGGATGCTTCGCCGTCTCCTGCCGCGCGAGGACGATTTCTTCGGCCTCTTCGAGCAGCATGCCGCGCTCACGGTCGAGGGAGCGAAGGAAATGCAGCGCCTCGTGCAGGGCGGCCAGAACACGCGTGTCCTCGCCGCACGCATCAAGGAGATCGAGCACGAGACCGACGTCATCACGCACGACTGCGTCGAACGCCTCCACAAGACGTTCATCACGCCGTTCGACCGCGACGACATCCACCGGCTGATCACCCGGATGGACGACGTGATGGACTATATCGAGTCCGCGGCCGTCGCGGTCATGCTCTACGAGCTCCAGGAGATGACCGTCCCCGCGCGCGAGCTGGCGGCCGTCCTCGTGCGATCGACCGAGGAGGTCGCCATCGCCGTCGCGGGCCTGAAGAACGTCAAGCAGTCGCAGACGATCCTCAAGGCCTGCATCGAGGTGAATCGCCTCGAGAACGAAGGCGACGAGATCCTGCGCAACGCGCTCGCCGGCCTCTTCCGCGAAGCGAAGGATCCCCTGCTGGTCCTCAAGTGGAAAGAGGTCTACGAGGCGCTCGAGAACGCGACCGATCGCTGCGAGGACGTCGCCAACATCATCGAGGGCGTCGTCCTCGAGCACGCCTGATCCATGACGCTCGTGGTCGCCACCGTCGTCCTGGTGGCGCTCGCGTTCGACTTCGTCAACGGCTTCCACGACGCCGCGAATTCGATCGCGACCGTCGTCTCGACCCGCGTCCTCGCGCCGCGCTACGCGGTGCTGTGGGCGGCGTTCTTCAACTTCGTCGCCTTCCTCATCTTCGAGACCCACGTCGCGAACACGATCGGCAAGGGGGTCGTCGATCCGAGCGTGATCGACACGCCCGTCGTCTTCGCCGCGCTCACCGGCGCCATCGCCTGGGATCTCATCACGTGGTGGTTCGGGATCCCGTCGAGCTCCTCACACGCTCTCATCGGTGGGCTCGCGGGTGCCGCGGTCGCAAAGTCCGGCGCGTCGGTCCTCGACACGGCGGGGCTCACGAAAATCGGCCTCTCGATCGTGCTCTCGCCGTTCATCGGGCTGGCGCTCGGGTTCTGGCTGATGGTCGCGGTGTTCTGGATCTTCCGGCGCTTCACGCCGGCGCGCGTTGACGCGTGGTTCCGACGCGGGCAGCTCGTCTCCGCGGCGCTCTACAGCCTCGGCCACGGCGGCAACGACGCGCAGAAGACGATGGGCATCATCACGGTGCTGCTGTTCGCGAACGGCTACCTCGGCCAGACGTTCCACGTCCCGCTGTGGGTCGTCCTAGCGTGCCACGCGGCGATGGGGCTGGGCACGCTCACGGGCGGCTGGCGGATCGTGCGGACGATGGGCCTCAGCATCACGAAGCTGAAGCCGGTGGGCGGCTTCTGCGCGGAGACGGGCGGAGCGATCACCCTCTTCCTGGCGACAGGGCTCGGCATTCCGGTGTCGACGACGCACACGATCACCGGTGCGATCGTCGGCGTCGGATCGGTGCTGAACGCGTCGGCCGTCCGGTGGGGCGTGGCGGGGCGGATCGTCTGGGCCTGGGTCCTCACCATCCCCTGCTCGGCGTTCATCGCCGCCCTCACCTGGGCGCTGTTCCACTAGCCGGTCGCGCGGAGTCCTTCGCTAGGAGCGAACCTCGTAGCCCATCGGCAGATTGATCTGCTTCGGCTCGAGATAAGCCTCCAGGCCTTCGGGGCCCAGCTCGCGACCGATGCCGGAGGATTTGAAGCCGCCGAACGGGGCGCAGAACTCCATGGCGAAGCCGTTGACGGTGTAGGTGCCGGTGCGAACGCGGCGTGCGACGTCGAGGCCGCGACCGACGTCGGCGGTCCACACGGAGCCGGAGAGGCCGTAGTCCGAATCGTTCGCGATGCGGACGGCGTCGGCCTCGTCGTCGCACGGGATCACCGCGAGGACGGGGCCGAAGATCTCCTCCTGCGCGATCTTCATGCGGTTGTCGACGTCGACGAAGACGGTGGGCTCGACGTACCAGCCCTTGGGAAGGCCCGCCGGGCGGCCGCCGCCGCACGCGACCTTCGCGCCTTCCTTGCGTCCGATCGCGATGTAGCCTTCGACGCGATCGCGCTGCCGAGCCGCGACGAGCGGGCCGCAGAGCGTCGTCGGATCCATGGGATCGCCGAGCTTCCACTCCTTCACGGCGGCGACGAGCGCGTCGGCCACCTCACGGTAGCGGCGGCGCGAGACCAGGATGCGCGTCTGTGCCACGCATGCCTGTCCGTTGTTCATGAGCGCACCGGGGAGCAGTCCCGCCATCGCGCTCGGCACGTCGGCGTCGTCGAGGAAGATGGCGGCCGACTTTCCCCCCAGCTCGAGCGTCACGCGCTTCAGCTGCTCGCCGCAGATGGATGCGATGCGGCGGCCGGCCGCCGTGCTGCCGGTGAAGGCGATCTTGTCGACCTTCGGATGGCGCACGAGGTGCTCGCCCACCTCGCGCCCGGCGGGCACGATGTTCACGACGCCAGGCGGGATCTCCGCGGCGCGGATCGCGTCGGCGAGCAGGATCGCGTCGAGCGGCGTCTCGGGGGCGGGCTTCAGCACCACCGTGGCTCCCGCCGCGAGCGCGGCGCCGAGCTTCAGGATCGTGACGAACAGCGGAACGTTCCACGGCACGATGCAGCCGGCGACGCCCACCGGCTCGCGGCGCACGAGGCACGGGCCGAGCATGCCGGCGCGCACCTGCTCGAACGGGTACTCGCGCGCCAGGCGCACGTAGTAGTCGAGCACCATGTTCGAGGCCATCACCTGGGCCATGTGCGAGAACGAGATGGGTGAGCCCATCTCCTGCGTGATCGTCATGGCGAGCTCGCCGGCGCGCTCCTGGAGACCGGCGAGCAGCCGGGCCATGGCGTCGGCGCGCTCGGACGGCGTCATGCGCGGCCAGGGTCCGCGATCGAACGCGTCGCGCGCGGCCACGACGGCGCGATCGATGTCGGCCTCGCGTCCCTCGGGAACCCGGCCGATGACTTCTTCGGTCGCCGGCGAGACGACGTCGATCGTGTTGGACGTGGCGGGAGCGACCCACTCGCCGCCGATGAAGAGCTGCTCGTGTACCTGCATGCGCGAACATATGCCGGGGCGCCCGCCCCGGGGTCAACGGCGCACGGGCTTAGGCAGGCGGAAGGCGGCGTAGAACGCGACCAGCCACCCGCCCATGAACGCCGCGTAGGCGCCCAACCCCACGACCAGCGGCATCGAGGTCATCTGCCCGCCGCCGTGGAGGTTCGCCCGCAGCGCGAGCTCCTCGGCGAGCGCCAGCACCAGTGCGGTCGCGACGCCGAGCCACGAGAGCCATTCGCCGATCCGCTCGACCGACGCCTCGCGCCGCTCGGGCGCGAGCCAGTAGTCCTTGTTCGGCAGGTTCACGAACCGCACCGGCACGCGGCGCAGGAACGCCGGCATGCCGACGAAGACGACGACCAGCAGCGCGAACATCGTCACGTTCGTGGTGACGAACGCGTCACGCGCCATCCAGCCGTTCGGCCGACCCGCGCCGTCGAAGTGCGACGCGACGCGTTCGGGTAGCGCGCTGCTCGCCAAATACGTGCGTCCGACCGAGCAGGCGGCGATCAGTACCAGCGCGACGTTGCCGAGCCCCATGCCTCCCCTCCTCCTTTACCCTCGTCCCGGAGCCTTGTATCGAAATCGGGCGCCGACGTCAGGGAGGTAGATGACCATGGCCTGGGATTTCGAAACCGAGCCGGAGTTCCAAGAGAAGCTCGACTGGATGGACACCTTCGTCCGCGAGGAGGTGGAGCCGCTCGACCTGGCCTTCCGCGAGCCCGGCGCCGCCTACGATCGTCGCAACCCGGTCTACAAGAAGATCACCGATCCGCTGAAGGCCGAGGTGAGGCGGCGCGGGCTCTGGGCCTGCCACCTCGGGCCCGACCTCGGCGGCCCCGGCTACGGCCAGGTGAAGCTCGCGCTCATGAACGAGATCCTCGGCCGCTCGAACTGGGCGCCGAACGTCTTCGGGTGCCAGGCGCCCGACTCCGGCAACGCCGAGATCCTCGCACACTACGGCACGCCCGAGCAGAAGAAGAAGTACCTCCAGCCGCTCCTCGACGGCGACATCGTCTCGTCGTTCTCGATGACCGAGCCGCAGGCCGGCGCCGACCCGAAGGAGTTCAAGTGCCGCGCCACGCGCGACGGCGACCAGTGGGTGCTCGACGGTGAGAAGTACTTCTCCTCGCATGCCGACCTGGCGTCGTTCCTGATCGTCATGGCCATCACCAATCCGGACGTGCCGGTGCATCAAGGCGCGAGCATGTTCCTCGTTCCGCGCGACACGCCCGGCCTCAAGTTCCTGCGCATGGCGGGGCTCGGCGGCGAGCCGCTGGGCCACGGGCACCATCCGCACCTGCGCTACGAGCACTGCCGCGTCCCGGCCGAGAACCTCCTCGGCGGCGAGGGGCAGGCCTTCACGATCGCGCAAACGCGCCTCGGCGGCGGCCGCATCCACCACGCCATGCGGACGGTGGCGATGGTGAAGCGCTCGCTCGCCATGATGTGCGAGCGCGCCCTCTCGCGCCGCACGCAGGGCGAGCTGCTGGCGCAGAAGCAGATGGTGCAGCAGTACGTCGCCGACTCCTTCATCCAGCTGGAGCAGTTCCGCCTCCTCGTCGTCTACACGGCGTGGCTGATCGACAAGGGCCGCAAGAAGGAGGCGCGCACGTACATCGCGGCCGTGAAGGTGGGGATGGCCGAGGTGCTGCACGACGTCGTGCGGCGCGCCCTCCACGTCCACGGCGCGCTCGGCTGCTCGAACGAGATGCCGCTCGCCGGCCTGTGGATGGCCGTGCCGGTGATGGGCATCGCCGACGGCCCGACCGAAGTGCACAAGGTGACGGTCGCGAAGGCGGTCCTCTCGCAGCACAAGGCATCGCCGGGCCTGTGGCCGACCGAGTTCCTCCCCGATCGCGTGGCGGCGGCGCGAGCCCGCTTCGCCGAATACCTCGAGCACGAGGCGGGCAACCAGTGAGCGCCGAGACCGATCGCACCACGGGTCTGATCGACGCCGAGGCGCTCGCGCGCTGGATGGACGCGCGGAAGCTTCCCGGCTCGGGTGAGCCCCTCACGGCACGCTTCATCACGGGTGGCGCCTCGAACGAGCTGTTCGAGATCCGCCGTGGCGATGCGCGCCTGGCGCTGCGACGGCCGCCGCGCAAGGTACCCAAGGGACGCAACGAGACGATGCTGCGCGAGTACCGCGTGCTCGAGGCGCTCAAGGACACCGACGTGCCGCACTCGCGCGTGCTCGCCGCGTGCGATGATCCGGCGGTCACCGGCGCCGCGTTCTATCTCATGGAGTTCGTCGACGGCTGGTCGTGCATGAGCACCGACGGCTGGCCGGCGCCGTTCGACACCGACCTCGAGGCCCGCAAGGGGCTCGCCTACGAGCTCGTCGATGCGATCGGGAAGCTCGCGTGCGTCGACTGGAAAGCGCGCGGGCTCGAAGGGTTCGGGAAGCCGGACGGCTTCCACGAGCGCCAGGTCGACCGCTGGCTCGCGCATCTCGCCGCCTGCAAGTTCCGGGAGCTGCCGGGCATCGACGAGGCGGCGGCGTGGCTGCGCCGCCACAAGCCGCGCACCTATCGCCCGGGCATCCTGCATGGCGACTACCAGTTCGCGAACGTCATGTTCCGCCACGGCGCACCGGCGCGCATGGCCGCCATCGTCGACTGGGAGATGGCGACGATCGGCGACCCGCTGCTCGACCTCGCCTGGGTGGTGATGGGATGGCCCAACCCGGACGAAGATCGCAGCGGCGCCGGCTACGTCGACTACACGGGCATGCCGTCACGCGAGGAGCTGCTCGAGCGCTACGCGAAACGCTCGGGCCTGCCGGTCGACGAGATGGACTACTACGTCATTCTCGGCCGCTTCAAGCTCGCGATCGTGCTCGAAGCGGGCTACGCGCGCTTCGTGCAGGGCGGCGCCGACAATCCCAAGATGGCGATGTTCGGCGACGTCGTGCTCGACCTGGCGAGGAAGGCGGGCGACCTGTCCCGCACGACCCGGCTGTGAGCCCTGGCGCCGAGGCCGTCGCCCCTGTCGCGACGCGCCATGGCGTCGCCGGACGCCCCCCGGACGGGGGAGTTTGCGGCGCGGCGAAAAACTGCTTTACCTCGCCCGGTCAATTTTCCGATCGAGGGGGACCCTGATGATGCGTGAGCTCGTGCTCCTAGTCGCTGCAGCGATGATCTCGACGGCGCTGACTACTTCGGTCGCGCGCGCCGAGTTGAGTCCCGGCGAGACGCTCGACGCGAGCAGCTACCAGAAGGCGGAAGGCCTCCTGCCTCCCGAGATCCTGCGCCACTACAAGGACGGCGAGTACATCAACAAGATCGCCGAGTGGCCAGCCAGCCGTTACAACTGGCCCCCAGACTTCAAGGCCGCGACCAAGGCGAACGAAGGCAAGTTCACGGTCAGCCCGGTCGGCACGATCCTCGACAAGTCGACCGGGAAGCAGCCCGAGTACATCATGGGGCACCCCTTCCCGACCATCGATCCGAAGGACCCCGAGGCCGGGGTCAAGATCCTGTGGAACTTCTTCTATCGCACCTGGTACTTCGGCAACCTGCACGCGGAGTCGCAGGTGAACTGGGTCAGCCCGACGGCGCTCGAGCGCCGCAGCGACCAGGATGTGTACTTCGCGTACTACGACGGCGTTCCGGACGACGAGAAGAACCCGAACCCGCAGAACTTCCTCTCGCAGTCGCTGACGGTCGCAAAGACGCCCGCCGACCTCAACGGCACGGCGTCGCTCACCTGGCGCTACCGTGACGCCGACAAGCACGACTCGGTGTGGGCCTTCGTGCCGGCGCTGCGTCGCGTGCGCGCGGTCTCGCCGGCGAACCGCTCCGACGGCTTCCTCGGCTCCGACATGAGCCAGGACGACGGACCGTTCTTCGACGGCAAGGCCGAGGACTTCGAGTGGAAGCTGAAGGGCGAGACCGATCAGTACCGGCTGGCCGAGTCGCTCAACCTGGCGGGCAAGGCCGAGAGCCGCTGGGTCGACGGCAAGGGCTGGGACACGGTGTGGCCGGACATCCCGTTCATCGGCTACATGGATCCCAACTGGAAGGGCGTCGCCTGGGCGCCGACGGGCAACGCGGTGCTCGTCAAGCGCCACGCCTACGTCGTCGAGGGCACGCCGAAGGACAAGTACTACCTGTTCGGGAAGCTCGAGCTCCTCATCGACTCGGTCACCTTCCAGGGTTTCTGGAACCGCAAGTTCAGCTGGAAGGGCGAGCTGCTGAACACGCTCCAGATCATGGGCTGGGACCCCCTGCCGTTCACCCGTCCGAGCGGCAAGGTCGACTACAACCAGGGCTCGAACCAGGCCTTCCAGACCGCCGAGAACCTTAAGCTGAACCGCGCCACGGTGGCCGGCGTCAAGTCGAGTCCCACGGCCGGGTTCTACGGCCGGATGAAGTTCAACCCGTCGCTGTTCGACGTCGACGCGCTGGCACGGTCGGGCAAGTAGGTTCGTCGCATCATCACGCCCCGCGTCCCTACGTCCCCTCCTATATCTGGATGTGGGTGCCGAGGTCGACGACGTCGTTCGGCGGGATGCCGTAGAAATCCGTGGGTGAGCGCGCGTTCCTCGCCATGAACGTGAAGAGCGCCATCCGCCAGCCCGGTAGCCCGATTGCGGACGCAAACCCAATCTGAGACAAGCCACGACCCCGATGTCGTTCCTGCTGGCGGTGCTGGTGGCGCTGTGGGTGGGCTATGCGGCCTTCGGCCGGCGCTGGCGCATCGAGCCGCGCCTGGGCGTGGCGCCGCCACGCGTCGCGTTCGCCGAGCCCGTCGTCGCCGTCGTGCCGGCGCGCAACGAAGCGGCCGAGCTGCCGCGCACCCTGGCGGCCCTTCTCGGGCAGACGCACGCCGACCTCCACGTGGTGCTCGTCGACGATCATTCGGACGACGGCACGGCCGAGATCGCGCGCCGGATCGCCGACGAGCGCGGCGTGCCCGAGCGCCTGACGGTCGTGCCGGCCCCCGATCTCCCGCCGGGATGGACCGGCAAGGTGTGGGCGCAGCATCAGGGCGTCGCGCAAGCGCGGGCGCGCGGCGCCCGCTGGGTGTGGCTCACCGACGCCGACGTGCGCCACGATTCCGACGTGCTCGAGCGCCTGCTCGCGACGGCCTATCGCGAGACGCGCGACCTCGTCTCGATCATGGCGCGCCTGCGCTGCGCGACCGTGTTCGAGAAGCTCCTGATCCCCGCCTTCACGTACTTCTTCGCCATGGTGTACTCGTTCCACCGGACCCGGGACGACCGCGCTGGCGACGCCGGTGCGGCGGGTGGCTGCGTCCTCGTACGCGCCGCGCTGCTCGAACGCGTCGGCGGCATGGCGGCCATCCGCGACGCCGTGATCGACGACTGCGCGCTGGCTCGCGTCTGCAAGGATGCGGGCGGACGCCTCTGGCTCGGATACCATCCGGGCGTCGAGTCGACGCGAGGCTACCCGACGCTCGCCGCCATCTGGAACATGGTGGCGCGCAGCGCCTACACGCAGCTCCGCTACAACCCGCTCATCGTCGCAGGCGTCGTGCTGGGTCTCGCCTACGTGTTCTTGCTGCCGGTCGGGGCCATCGTGTTCGGTCCCTGGCCGCTGCGGGTCATGGGGCTCGTCGCGTACGCGGCGATCGCGTGGACGTACCGTCCGATGATCGACTACCTCGGGTGCGAGCCGCCGTGGGCGCTCGCGCTGCCGCTGTCGGCGACGATGTACGCGGCGATGACGGTGTCGTCGGCATGGCATCACCATCGCGGTACCGGCGCGGTGTGGAAGGGGCGCGCCTATCGCGTCACGCGCGGTCCCGGCACGGGCGGCGAACGTGACGCCCGCGCCTGACGCCCCGTTGCGTCGTCCGGGCGTCGCTGCTCTACCCTGCGCACCCATGCCCTTCACCGGCTTCGGCCTCGACCCCTCGATCCTGCGCGCCGTGCGCGAGCTCGGCTTCATCCGTCCGACACCCATCCAGAAGGACGCGATCCCGCTCGCGCTCTCGGGACGCGACGTGCTCGCCTGCGCCATGACCGGCAGTGGCAAGACCGCCGCCTTCCTGCTGCCCATCATGCAGCGGCTCCTGCCCAAGCGCCGCGGCACGACGCGGGCCCTCATCCTCACCCCGACGCGCGAGCTCGCGGCCCAGATCGACGCCGACCTCGGTGAGCTGGCGGTGCACACCCCGCTCACGGGCGCGGCCGTGTTCGGCGGCGTCGGCATGGGTCCGCAGGAGCACGCGTTGCGCAGCGGCGTCGACATCCTGGTCGCGACGCCCGGCCGCCTGCTCGACCACTTCCGCCAGCCCTACGCGAAGCTCGACGGCCTCGAGGTGCTGGTGCTCGACGAGGCCGACCGGATGCTCGACATGGGCTTCCTGCCCGACATCCGTCGCGTGCTGCGCCACCTCCCGGCACGCCGCCAGACCCTCTTCTTCTCGGCGACCATGCCGCAGCCGATCGTCGCCCTCGCGCGGGAGATCCTGCACGACCCCGCGACCGTGAACCTCGAGCGCAAGGCGGCGCCCGCGGTCGGGATCACGCAGGCGGTTTACCCCGTGCCGCAGGACCTCAAGAGCGCGCTGCTGCTCGAGCTGCTGCGGCGCGGCGAGATGAAGACCGCGCTCGTCTTCACGCGCACGAAGCACCGCGCCAACCGCCTCGCCGATTTCCTCGGCAAGCGGCACGTCGCCTGCGATCGCATCCACGGCAACCGCTCGCAGGCACAGCGCACGGCCGCGCTCGCCGGCTTCAAGGCGGGGCGCTTCCCCGTCCTGGTCGCGACCGACATCGCGGCGCGCGGGATCGACGTCGAGGCGCTGAGCCACGTCGTCAACTTCGACGTCCCGAACGTCCCCGAGGACTACATCCACCGGGTCGGACGGACGGCGCGGGCGGAGGCGACGGGCGATGCGTTCACGTTCGTATCGCGCGAGGAGGAGTCCGATCTTCGCGCCATCGAGCGGGCCATCGGCAGGAGCCTGCCGCGCGTCACCCTGCCCGGCTTCGACTACACGACGAAGCCGGCCGAGCGGCTCGAGATCCCCGTGCACGAGCGCATCGCCGCCATCCGTGCGCGGAGAGCCGACGAGCGGGCGCGGGCGCGATCGAACGCGGAGCGGCGCGGACACCCCCAGGCGCCCGCGTCGCCGGCCGCGCCGCGCGCTCATGCAGGCGCGAAGCCGGGCCGCGGGCGCGTCCGCCGCTTCCGTCCGAGCCGCTGACAACGCCCGTGATTTCAATGGTGAAACCCACCGGCGACCCTCCGACGGCCGGCTGAGATCGACACTCGGAGGGTGCCCCGGCATCCTCGAACCATGAGGTGGTTGGTGGTGGCGGCGGTGGTGGGGCTCGTGTGTGCGCGCGCGGTTCCGTCGCGTGCGGACTCGCTCTCGAGCATCGGCAGCCCGAGTCCGGACGAGACGTTCGACCTCGATTCGTCGTTCGTCACCGGGATCGACCAGATCACGGACTTCCGATGGCTCCCCGACGGGCGGGTCGTGATCCTCTCCAAGACCGGGACCGCGTACGTCCGGCCGGCGGGCGGCGGCGCGATCGTCCCGGCGGGAAACTTCGCGGTCGACTCGTCGAGCGAGAAGGGGTTGCTCGGCGTCGCGGTCGATCCGCAGTTCGCGACCAACCATCGGCTCTACTTCTACTACTCGGCCAACGGCTCGGCGCCGGTCCCCGGCAACGATGCCAACCGGCACCGCGTCGTCGTGCGCGTGCTCTCGGCAACGAACCAGCTCGGACCGGAGACGCTCCTGCTGCAGAACCTCTGTGGCCCCGCCAACCACGACGGCGGCGCGCTCGACATCGGCCCCGACGGCTACCTGTACGTCGGCGTCGGCGACACCGGGAGCAACTCGAACACCATCCCAGAGCCGCCGTACACGCCGTCGAACTTCTACCCCACGTGCCTCTCCGACGATCCGACGGCGCACGGCGCGGGCAACGGGAAGGTCCTGCGCATCGGGCTCGACGGCAGCATTCCCGCGACGAACCCGCTCGTCGGTGCGACCAACGTCTCCGCCTGCGGCCCGAGCCCCGGGGTGGCGATCGATCCCGGAGACGTGGGTCCGCCGCGCACCGAGGTCTATGCCTGGGGCTTCCGCAACCCCTTCCGGCTGTGGGTCGATCCGCAGACCGGCAAGGTGTGGGTCGGCGACGTCGGCGAGATCTCGTACGAAGAGGTGAACATCCTGCAGCCCGGCCGCCATCATGGCTGGCCGTGGCGCGAGGGACAGCACGGCTGGCCGCTCGACAAGTGTCGGGACGTCCGCGTCGGCACCACCACCGGCGGTGCGCCGATCCAGGACCAGGACTGCGTCGAGCCCATCTACTACTGCCGCCACGGGGGAACGGGCGGCCTCGACCAGAGTGTCGACGGCGGATGCGACGCGATCACGGGTGGCCTCATCGTCGACAGCTGCGACTGGCCGGCGCCGTACCAGGGCCGCTACGTCTTCGGCGACAACGCGAACGGAAGCCTCTACTCGCTGACGCCGAACGCGACGCGCGACGGCATCGTCGGCCCGCGCCGCGACTTCGGCTCGGTGGCGCCCGACCTTCCGGTCTCGATCCGCACCGGCAACGACGGCGCGCTCTACGTAGCGGTGTACCCGAACGGCGGATCGAGCCGCATCATCCGCATCTCGCCCAAGGCGCCGGTCATCTGCACCACGACCACGACCAGCACGACGACGACCACGCTCGCCGACCCGTGCGCCGGTCTCGCCGGCGCGGCGCTCCTGGTCTGCCAGCTCGACGCCGCGAGCAAGGCGTCGCTCTGCTCGAGCGGGCAAGTCGACGCCACGCTCGGCAGCGTCGTCCACGCGCACTACGGCAATGCCGCCGTGCTCGTGCAGCGCGCCGGCGCCAGCACGCGGGCACGCCAGACCAAGAACCTCCTTCGTCGCGCCGACCGGCAGCTCCGCACGCTGCTCCCGCGCCTCCGTCGGGCTGCACGGCGGGGCGTCCTGGACCCCGCCTGTCGCGCCGAGATCGAGGGGCGAATCGCCACGTTCCGCGCGGCGATCGCGAGCCTGGCGCCCGCATGAAATTCCCGCGATCGGCTTACCTTCGACGTGCGCGTTCGGTATACCAGCCACTCCGCGTGGTGGGTGTGGTGTCGGTCCAGCGATCGTTCGTGGTGGCGGCTCTTCTCGGTGGGGTCCTCGCGGGGGCTCCGGCGGCGCACGGCAAGGCCGAGATCCCATGTCGGGGCGGTCGCTTCCTGTTCCAGCTGAACCAGGTGGTGGGCGGATCGCCGGCGGACCGGCTGGTGGCGATCGCGGTCGATCCCTCCGAGATTGCGATGAGCATCGGCTGCAAGCCGGTCCGGCCGGGCTTCAGCGGAGTCAGGAACACCAGCCGGATCAACGCCTCGTGGCCGCCGTGCAGCGGCATCGCCAATCGCTCCGGAAGGCCCGCGCGCGTGAAGCTCGTGAAGGGTCTCATCGCGGGGCCGACGTGTGACCGGTTCACCGGCACGCTCGTGGTGACCAATGGCCGCCCCCGCCGCCGTCCCTTCGTCGCGACGCTGTCGACGTGCAACGACGGGCGCCTGGACACCGAGGGCGGCGAGCAGTGCGACGGATCGCTCGGCTGCGCGGCCGACGAGCACTGCACCGACGCCTGCGTGTGCGAATCGTCGTCGCCGACGACCACGGTCGTCAGCTCGACGTCCACTAGCTCGACGAGCACGACCGCGCCGCCGCCGACCACCACGACGACCTCGACCACACGCACCACGACGACGGCGCCCACGACCAGCACGACGCGCACGACGACCACCACGACCACCACGACGTCGACGCCGACGACCAGCACGACGCGCACGACGACCACCACGACGTCGATACCGACGACCAGCACGACGCGCACGACGACCACGACGACCTCGCTCGCGCCGACGACGACCACCACCACGTCGCGTCCGCCCACCACGACCACGGTGCCTGGCGGCGGGGGCTGTACGGAGATCCTCGGCTTCTCGCAGACCGGGATGGTGTGCCTCGATCCGCCGGATGGCGGCGGCGGGTTCTTCGCCGTCGTCGGACACGGCACTTATCAGGTCCGGGCCTGCGCCAGCGCCGGCCTCGCGTGGATGGACCCGAACTATCCGGGCTGGGGGACGACGTGCCCAGGGCAGAGCCGCCCGGCGCTCAACGCGCCCTGCTCGCCGGGTCTGCCGATCGATCGCGTGCTGTTGACCATTTCGATCCCTTCCGGCATCCCGACCGTCGCCGAGTGGGTGTCCGACATCCGCACGGAGATCGCCGTCATCCGCACGAAGTACGCGGCGCTACGCCAGATCATCTTGCAGCCGGTCGTCGGCGGCCCGAACAACAGCGTGTGCCAGTTCGGCGGTAGCGACGTCCATGCCTCCGTGATCCATCCGGCGATCGACCAGGCCATCGCGATCGTTGCGCAGGACGCCGCCGACCTCGCGATCGGCTACTCGCCCGAAGTCGACTCTTGTAGCGACTACATCGACAACACGGGTCATCTCGGCACCGACGCCCGAACGCGCATCGGCCGGAAGATGGGCACGTACTACGCCGGAGTGCCGGCGCTGACGACCGCTCGCTGACGTGGCAGATCGACGACGCGCGCTGGCAGATCCGCTTCAAGTGCGGCGGCGCGGCCCCGGTCACGCCGTCCGGCCGACGGCCGTCACTCCGCAAGGCGTGCGCGCCTCGTTCAATTGCTCGTAGCGCCACGGGCGGGACGAATCCGCCCGTCCGAGTCATCCGTGGCACACTCCGGGGACGAACGTCCACCGATTGGGCGGAATTTCGCGGGCACGACCCTTGCGATGAGGGGATCTCGATGCCTTCCGACAAGACCCCCGACCTACCTGCCGAGAAGGGACGCCGGGCGCACGGCGAGATCCTGGTGGCCCGCCGGTACATGAGCCACGGGTTCCTCGACGCGTCCATGCGCATCTTCGCGCGCAACACGGCCCACACGACAGCCGACGACTGGACGCAGCTCGTCGACCACCTGCTCGAGCGCGGGCGCGTCGACGAGGCGGTGCACGCCTGTCAGACCGGTGGCATCCCGCTCCCGCGCCAGCAGCTGATCACGCTGGGCGACCGGCAGCTCCGCCGCAAGGATGTCGACGGCGCGATCCACTACTACGAGCTGGCGAACGCCGATCACGATCGCTGGGCGGGGCTGGTCGATGTGCTGACCCGGCTCCCCGGCCGGGAGCTGCACGCCATGGAGATGGCGCAGCGCCATCTCGTCCCGAGCGAGCCCGCCGAGCCCGCGCTCGCCCTCGCCCTCGCCGCGTCGGCATAAGACCGACTCGCCCTCGCCAAGCCGCCGCGGCTCGTCGTGCGTACCTCGCAGTGCCGCGCCGGCTTCGCGGGCTGCGGCATGGCGGTGGCGCGTACCGCCCACGCAACACCCTCGCCTCCGGCTCCGACCCACGACGCAGTCTCGGGTCGGGTTCAGCCCTTGCACGAGAGCCCGCCGTCGACCGGCAGCACGACGCCGGTGACGTAGCGGGCTTCGTCCGAGGCGAGGTAGAGCGCCGCGTAGGCGACGTCCCACGCCTCGCCCATCCGCTTCATCGGGACGGCCTCGTCGCGCCCCCGCACGAGCCGTTCGCGGTCGATCCCGATCCGGCGCACGACGTCGTCGATCGCCATCGGCGTGCGGATGAGACCCGGCATGATGGCGTTGGCGCGGATGCCCCGCGGCGCGTACTGCATCGCGATCGACCGTGTGAACGCATTCACGCCGCCCTTGGACGCGTTGTAGGCGAGCATCGGGAACGGCGCGAAGCGGATCGCGGCCAGTGACGACACGTTGACGATGGCGCCGCTCCCCTGCGCCTCCATCTGCGGCAGCACGTGCTTGCAGGTGAGGAACATGGCCGTGAGGTTCACGTCCAGCACGCGCCGCCACTCGTCCTCCGCGAGCTCGACGGGACCGCCGAGGCTCCCGATCCCGACGTTGTTGTGCAGGACGTCGATGCGGCCGTAGGTGGCAATGCACGTCTCGGCCATCCGCCGGCAGGCGTCGGACCGGGTCACATCGGCCTCGATGACCGATGACATTCCGCCCTCGGCGTCGATCGCGCGCTTGGTGTCGGCCGCCGACGCGCCGTCGCGGTCGACGAGCAGGACCTTGGCGCCCTCGCGAGCGAACACGAGCGCGGTCGCACGGCCGTTGCCGATCGTCTCGCCGGCGGTCTGCCCCGCGCCGACGACGATCGCGACCTTGTCGTGCAGGCGCTCGCCCATCTGCTCAGCGATCGCCGCTGCGACGGCTGATGCCCGAGGCGTGGCCGGGCGCGCCGGGCGAGGCCTTCTTCGCGCCGCCACCCCCACTGCCGTCGGCGTGCCCGGACTCCTCCCCGACGATCTCGATCTCGCCCGCTTCGATGAGCTTCTTCACCGCCGGATGGTCGGCATCGTCCGAGGCGATCTGCCCGGTCTTGAGCGGGCTCAGGTGGAGCTTCTTCCCGCGCGGCAGCGGAACGGCGAGTGGCTTGTGCGTCTTGTTGCGAACGGTCTTCATCGCGAAGTCCTCACGCGCGTAGCTCGCGGTCGGTGAACGTGAAGCGGGCCGCGCGGGTCACGCGCACCATGGCGGCCTCCGGCGGCTCGGCCGCCGGTGCGGCGTCGTGCTCGACGACGACGTCCCAGGCGAGCCGCGCGCCACCCGGCGGCGACGCAGGCTCGCAGCGGGCACGCGGATTCACGCCCCGCACCATCGCGTCGAGCCCCGGATGCGACGCCGGGCCGAGCAGGCCGAGCCATCCATAGGGGTCGCCCTCGGCGAGCGCATCGCAGTCCTCGATCCACAAGCGGCCACGGTCCGGGGACCGCAGCTCGAAGCCGAGCCGCATGTAGCCCGGGAGGAATCCCGGATGGAGCTGCAGCACCTTCAAGATGGCCTCGGCGCCGTCCGGCGCGATACCCATCGCCGCCTGTACGCGCCCCGACGCGATCGTCCCCGCCCCGACCCACTGCGCCGTGCCGACGCGCACCGCCATCTCGTCCCCGCCACGCTCGGCCACCGCCATGAGCAGCGTGCGAATGAGCAGATGGTTCTGCATCGAGAGCTCACGACACACGCGCACCAGCGCGGCGTGCGAGAGGTGCTCGAGCTGGAAGTCCGGGTCGAAGGCGGCGCGATAATCGCTCCAGCCGCCGGGCATCGCCGACGTGACGGGCGCGAACTCGAAACGGGCGAGACGCGACTTGCGCGCGCGTGCGGTGAGCGGGATCTCCTGCACGGGCGCGGCGGACGGGTCGATCACACACTCCCAGCGGCAGTGCGGCACGCGATCGGCGGGCGTGCGTGGCGGGCGATGGATGGGACGGCAGCGCGCGCGGGGATTGGTCGCGACGGCGGTCGCGTCGAAGGTCGGGTCCTCGATCGTGTGGCACATCGAGAAGACCGCCGCCTCGCCGTGCGGCTCGAGCTCGAGCAGCGCGCCACAGCTCTGCAGCCAGAAGAAACCGCGCTCCGGGCCCTCGAGCTCGTAGTGAACGTCCATGTACTGGTGCGCGAAGCCGACGTCGAGCTGCAGGCCCTTGAAGATCGTCTCGACGTCGTCGCCCTCGATGCCCATCGCGCGCTGCATGCGCGGGGTGTAGATCGGGCTCGCACCCATCCACTCCTCGATCGCGATACGCTCGCGCGCCTGCGGACCGAGCAGCATGTGGACTGGCGGCAGACCCGCGCGATTGAGGAAGTGTCCGAACAGCATGTACTCGCGGCCGAGCGAGGCGAGGGCGCGGCGCGAGAGTCGCGCGAGGTCCATGCCGGGCTGGAAGGGGCCGATCTGGTCGCTCATGTCCCCGTCCGCGTAGCGATCTGCCGGCCGGGAGGCAAGACCCGCGGCTCAGCCGACCGCGACGACGCCCGACGCGATCAGCAGGCCGAGGACGATCGAGAGCACGATCCGATACCAACCGAACGGCGCGAGCCCTCGCCTCGTCAAGAACGCGACCAGCCAGCGAACGGCGATCATGGCCGACACGGTCGCCACGAGGATTCCGAGCACGAGCGGGCCCGTGCCGAGCTGCTGGAACATCGACGGCCCGTCGCCCTCCGCCGCGTGGCGGACGTTGCCGACCAGGTCGTGGAGACACGCCGCGCCGAGCGTCGGCAATCCGAGCAGGAAGGAGAACTCGGCCGCCGCCGGGGCGGCGAGCCCCAGCAGGATGCCGCCTCCGATCGTCACCATCGATCGCGACGTGCCGGGCCAGAGCGCAAGCGTCTGGAAGAGGCCGACGCCGAGGGCCGTGCGCCACGTCATGGCCGTCACGTCGTTGCCCGCCCGCCCCCCGCGCCGGCCGAGCCAGATCATCCACACGCCGCCGACGAAGAGCGCGAGCAGGACCGGAGCGTCGCGGAACAGGACCGCCTTGATGCTCTTGCTCAGCAGCGCGCCGGCGATCGCCGCAGGTACGAAGGCGAGCGCGATGTTGCCCGCGAGGCGCAAGCCCTCGGTATCGCGTCCGAGGACCCCGCGGATCATCTGCCCGACGCGCTCGCGATACAGGAGCGCCACCGCCAGGATCGCGCCGCCCTGCACGACGACGAGGTAGGCGTCGAGCGCATCCTTCGTCTGGGGATGATCCAGGTGCATCAGCGACGAAGCGAGGATCAGGTGCCCCGTCGAGCTCACCGGCAGGTACTCGGTGATGCCCTCGACCAATCCCAGCACGACCGCCTGCCACCACGTCAGCACGTCCGCCTCCTGCGCCGCCTCGTGTCCGCCCGCGGAAGATAGCCGGGCCGGGACGCCACCACCAGCGCGGCACCTTCCGTCGGATCGCCGCCTGGGCCATAGGGGGCGGTATGACCCGGTACACCGACTTCTTCTCGGCCGCCGCCGCGCTCGGAATGATCGAGCACCTCGACGTCGATGCCATGCGCCTGCTCTTCAAGGTCGAGCGGTCCGGCGAGGACTTCTACAACGGCCTCGCCGATCGCATCGGCGAGCCGCGCGCCGCCGAGCTGCTGCGTCGCAACGGGCGCGAGGAGCGCGGACACGCCGAGCGCGTGCGGCGGGCGATCGCCATCAAGCTCGGCGGCGCGTTCGAGCCCGCGGCGGAGGACCTCGAGCACTACCCCATCCCGCTCCCCGACGAGATCTCGCCCGCGCTCTTCCCGCAGATCGTGAAGGCGGAGATCGACGGCGACGCCGGCTATCAGCGCTGGGCCGATCGCGAGACCGACCCCGAAGTGCAACGCCTCCTACGCCAGAACGGCCGGGAGGAGACCGTTCACGGCGAGCGCGTGACCGAGGTCATCGCCATCCTCGAGCGGCGCTGAATCCGGCTACGGAAGGTACGTCACGTCGAGCTCCGGCCGCAGGCTCGGGTCCGTATGGTCCCCGGTCGCGAAGGAGATCCGGTCGGAGGTGGCGTTCGCGTTGTCGTGCGTCTCGAAGCGGAGCCGCACCTGCGTGCGTCCCGTCCGATTGATGGCGGCCAGTCCCGGCGCGTCGAGGCTGCCGGTCGACCACACGCCGTTCGTGGTCGGGTTGCTCATCGACGCCGACCCGGGCGCCGTCGCGACCGCCTGGAAGTCGCTCGTCTGAAGCGCCGGATCGCCGCCGAACGCGCCCGACTGCACGTCGACCAGCAAGCGACCCAGGGTCCCGAACGGATTCGTCCCTGACAGGCCGATGCGGTTGAGCCGCAGGGTCGCCGAGACGATCGTGGCGCCATCCGGGAGGCTCGAGGTGTCGAACGACGCCAGCACGCGCGACTGCGCGTTGTTCGCCTGATCGCCCACCTGCATGTTGTTGTTGGCCGCGTTCAGGGTGCCACCGACGCCGCTCCCCGGCGCGGACTCCCCCAGGCTGCCGTCCTCGGCCGCGATCGATCGGAGCGCGACGGTGACGGGCGTCTGTGGCTGCGTCGACGTGGTGGTCGACGTGCTCGTGGTGGTCGTCGTCGACGCGCTCGTGCTCGACGTGGTGGGCGTCGTCGACGTGCTCGAGCTCGTGCTCGAGGTGGTAGGCGTCGTCGAGGTGCTCGAGCTCGTGCTCGACGTGGTGGGCGTCGTCGACGAGCTCGAGCTCGTGCTGGTGCTCGAACTCGAGCTCGTAGTGGTCGTGCTCGTCGGCGCCGGCGCCGAGGTCGTCGTGGTGGTGCTCCCCACGGGGGCCTGGTACGTCACGCTGAGCTCGGGCCAGAGGCTCGCGTCCGTGTTGTCGCCCGAGGCGAACGAGATCCGGTCGGCCACGAGGTTGCCGTTGTCGTGCACCTCGAAGCGCAGCCGGACCTGCGTGCGACCGGTGCGGTTGATCGCGGCGATCCCCGACGCGTCGAGCGCGCCCGTCGACCAGACGCCGTTGGTCGTGGGATTGCTCAACGACGCCGCGGCCGGCGCGGTCGCGGTCGCTTCGAAGTCGTTCGACACGAGGGTCGCGTTGTTTCCGAAGCTGCCGTTGTTGACGTCGGCGAACAGACGACCCAGCGTCAGGAACGGATTCGCGCCCGTGAGGCCGAGGCGATTGAAGCGCAGCGTCGCCGATACGATCACCACGCCCGGCGGAAGCGTCGACGTGTCGAATGAGGCGATCACCCGGGACTGCGCGTTGTTGCCCTGATCGCCGAGCTGCAGGTTCACGGTGGAGACGTTCACGGCGCCACCGAGGCCGCTCCCCGGTGCCGACTCGCCGATGCCACCGTCCTCCGCGCCGATCGATCGGAACGAGACGGTCACGGGTCCTTGTGGGACGGTCGTCGTGGTGGTCGACGACGTCGAAGCGACGGTGGTGCTGGTCCCCGCCATCGTAGTGGTGGTCGTGGGTACCGTCGTCGTCGTCGGGATCGTGGTCGACGACGTCGTCGTCGGCGGTGCCGAGGCCGACAGGTAGGTCACGTCGAGCATCGGCCACTCGCTCGGGAGCGTGCTATCACCCGCGCCGTACTGCATCCGGTCGGACGTGGCGTTCGCGTTGTCGTGCACCTCGAAGCCGAGCCGGAACTGCGTTCGGCCGGTCTTGTTGATGGCGGCGAGCCCGGCCGCGTTGAGCTTGCCGATCGATACCAGATCGCCGTTCATGTCGGGGTCGTTCAGCGTGGCCGCCGCGGGGACCGTCGCCCCCACCTCGAAGTCGCCCGGCTCTGCCACCGGGTTGCCGCTGAAGCCACCCGTTTGCACGTCGACGAAGAGCCTCCCCAGCGACGCGAATGGCGTCGTCCCCTGGATGCCGACGCGCTTCAGGCGCAGCGTGGCGGAGAGGATGACGGCATCGTCAGGGATGGGCGACGTGTCGAAGGACACTACCGCCCGCACCTGCCCGTCGTTCTGCTGATCGCCGACGTGCAGGTTCAAGCCGGTGTTGTAGACGTAGCGGCCGAGTCCGCTCGTGGGCGGGTACTCGACGAGGTAGGCGTCTTCCGCCGCGATCGACGGGAACGACGCAACCGTCGCCGGCACCGTCACGCGGACCGACGCGACGCCCGTGCGCCCGCTGGTGTCACTCACCGAGGCCGTGATCCAGTGCGTGCCGAGCGAGAGCGCCGACGTCGTGAAGCCCGCCCCCTGCCCGATGACCCCGTCGATGCTCGACGCCCATTGGATACTCGCCGTGAGATCTCCCTCCTCGGGATCGATGGCGTTGCCCACGAACGTCAGTGGCTGTCCCGGCGGACTGCTGGCGCCGTCGGCGGGTGCCGTGATGGTCACGATCGGCGCCTGCGAGTCGATCGCCGGCACCGCCGGGAACCAGCTCTGCGTCACGGGCGAGTGCAGCATGAAGTCGAGCAGCATCGCCCCGACCTTGCGGGACGAGAACATCTGCAGGTGCAGGCCGTCCTGGTTCGAGAACTCGCCGCAGGCCCAGGTGAGGCCGTCCGATCGTGGCGTCAGGCCATCGGCCCACAGGTACGCGCCCCACCCGAGCCACGGCGCGACCGTCGTGTTGTTGAGGTCACCGATGATGGCGTCGATCGGGTTGAGCGGCGTCGACATCTGGCGGATCTGCGCCTCGATGACCCACTTCGCGGCGAACCCTCCTTCGTACGCGGAGGGCTCCGGGCTCAAGAGCGACGTCGTGTACCCGGCGTACACGCGGCTCGAGAAGAAGATCTGCTTCAGGTTGGGATAGCGGATCCTCAGCGAGCGGACGATCGTCGCGAGGCGTCCTTCGAGGATGTACGCGTCCGCCTTCGGGTCCGGCAGCGTCGCATCGGGGTTCGTGTCCGCTTGCTTGATCCAGGCGGCCGCCACCTGCGCCTCGCTGAAGCCCTGCGAGGCGAGCAGACCGGCGAGGTTCACGTAGTTCGTGCCGGTGGGATCGAGCCACCACCGCGCCTCCTGGCCCGAGCGTGCGCCGTTGATGAACGCGAGGGTCGTATGGTTGACGTTCGTGTCGACCGCCGCCTGGCCCATGAAGCTCTGCACCCAGCAGTTCGTGGTGCCGGACCCCTGGGTGCAGAACTCGGACGTCGCGTTCGACATGCCGACCGAGATCATGACGACCTTGCCGTTCACCGGGTCGGGTACGCCCTCCGTGTTCCGCGGCACCATCGCGGCCGCGGCCTTGAGGCCGGCCGCCAGGTGCGCCATCGGCATCGCGTTCGTGCCGCCCGGATAGAGGCCGCCCTGGAACTGTCCCAGGTAGAGACCCGTACCGAGATCCATGATGGGCACCATGCCCGTCGACGTCTGCGCGCAGTTGGGCTGCGCCCGACCGACGGCGGGCACGAGGAGCACCATCGCGATCGCCAGGAGCGACGAGCGCCATGTCTCACGGAAACACACGTGACTCACAGACCGGGGACCATCGCACACCGCGGATCGGCGCGGCAAGAGGAAACGTTCCTAACAAGATCCCGCACTTGCGCGGCTAGCCCATCAGCGACCGCACGTCGTCTGCGAAATGCGTGCGCAGTTGCGCGGTTTCGTCCCCGATTAGGGAACGTACGTCACGTCGAGCTCGGGCCACAGGCTCGCGTCGGCGTGATCGCCGGTCGCAAACGAGATGCGGTCGGCGACCGCATTGGCGTTGTCGTGCACCTCGAACCGGAGGCGCACCTGCGTGCGTCCGGTGCGGTTGATCGCCGCGAGGCCGGCCGCGTCGAGTGTCCCGGTCGCCCACATCCCGTTCATCGTCGGGTTCGAAAGCGACGCCGAGCCCACGGCCGTCGAGCTCGCCTGGAAGTCGCTCGTCTGGAGCGCCGTGTTGCCGCCGAAGCCACCCGACTGCACGTCGACGAGCAGACGTCCGAGCGTCGCGAAGGGATTCGCGCCCGAGAGACCCGTGCGGTTCAGGCGCAGCGTGGCCGACACGATCGTCGCGCCCGCCGGGATCGTCGACGTGTCGAACGACGCGAGCACGCGCGACTGCGCGTTGTTGGCCTGGTCGCCCACCTGCATCGTCGTGCTGGTCGCGCTCATGTTCCCGCCGACGCCGCTGCCCGGCGCCGATTCGCCCAGGCTGCCGTCCTCGGCGCCGATCGATCGCAGGGCCAGCGTCACCGTCGTCGGCGCGGTGGTCGTCGTGGTCGTGGACGACGTCGAGGTCGTCGTCGTGCTCGTCGAATCGGTGGTCGACGTGCTGGCGGCAGTCGTACTCGTCGTCGTCACGGTGGTCGACGTCGTCGCGATCGTCGTGCTGGTCGTCGTCGTCGCGGGCGCGAGGTAGGTCACGTCGAGCTCGGGCCACAGGCTCGCATCGGCGTAGTCGCCGGTGGCGAACGAGATCCGGTCGGCGACACCGTTTGCGTTGTCGTGCCCCTCGAATGCGAGCCGCACCTGCGTGCGGCCGGTGGGGTTGATGGCCGCGAGCCCCGCCGCGTCGAGCGTACCGGTCGACCACGAGAAGTTGGTGAGTGGGTTGCTGAGCGACACCGATCCGGACGCCGTCGCGCTTGCCTGGAAGTCGAGGGTCTG
The DNA here is from genome assembly GCA_035577985.1 of Candidatus Eisenbacteria bacterium. Taxonomy (NCBI): domain Bacteria; phylum Candidatus Eiseniibacteriota; species Candidatus Eiseniibacteriota bacterium. Next base: position 17,951 of record DATJZY010000176.1, on the reverse strand, counting down.
GAGCGCGATGCTGCCTCCGAACCCGCCGCTCTGGACGTCGGCGAGAAGGCGTCCGAGGGTTCCGAACGGATTCGTGCCCGTGAGCGACACGCGGGCGAGACGCAGGGTCGCCGAGACGATGACCGCACCGGGTGGGAGCGTCGACGTGTCGAACGAGGCGAGCACGCGCGACTGCGCGTTGTTCGTCTGGTCACCGACCTGCATCGTGGTGGCGGTGGCGTTGACGTTGCCGCCGACGCCGCTCCCGGGCGCGGACTCGCCGAGGCTGCCATCCTCGGCGGCGATCGAACGGAAGGCGACGGTCACCGGCGTGTCGCCGAGCGTCGTCGTCGTGGTGGTTGGCGGGATCGAGGTGGTCGTGCTGCTCGTCGTGTCCGCGACGGTCGTCGTCGTGACGGGCGCGGTCGAGGTGGTCGTCGTGCTCGCCGGCATCGTGGTCGACGTCATCGACGTGGTCGTCATCGACGTGGTCGTGGTCGAGGCGATCGTGGTCGACGTCGTCGTGCTGGTGGTCACCACCACGGTCGTCGTGGTGGTGCTCGTCGTCCCCCCGGATCCCGAGAGGTACGTCACGTCGAGCTCGGGCCATTGGGCCGGATCCGTGTAGTCGCCCGACGCGAACAGGTCGTTGTCGGCCGTGCCGTTGCCGTTGTCGTGCGCCTCGAAGGCAAGCCGCATCTGCGTGCGGCCCGTCTTGTTGATGGCCGCGACACCCGTCGGGTCGAGCGCCGCGATCGACCACAGGTCGCCGTTCACGAGCGGCTCGCGCAGGGACGCCGCCGCGGGCGCGGTCGCCGTCGCCTGGAAGTCGCTCGCCTGCAGCGTGGGGTCGTTGCCGAAGGAGCCCGCCTGCACGTCGACGAGCAGACGGCCGAGCGTGTCGAACGGATTCCCGCCCTGCACGCCCACACGCTTCACCTTGAGGGTCGCGGAGAGAATCACCGCGTCGTCCGGAATCGGCGACGTGTCGAAGGACAGGAACTGGCGCACCTGCCCGTTGGTCGCCTGGTCGCCGACCTGCGAGTTGCCGTACGAGGAATACGCGTAGCGCCCGATCCCGACGCGCGGCGGGGCGTCGACGATGTACCCGTCCTCGGCCCCGATCGAGCGGAAGGCGGCGACCGTCGCCGGCACCGTCACGTGGATCGACTGCTGGCTCGTGAGCCCGGTGCCGTCCGTCGCGTAGGCGGTGATCCAGTGCGTGCCGAGCGACAGGGACGACGTCGTGATCTCACCGCCGGTGCCGATGTCGCCGTCGATGCTCGACACCCAGCGGATGGCCGGCGTGAGATCGCCCTCCTCCGGATCGCTGGCGGCCGCGGTGAAGGTGAACGGCTGGCCGGGCGGGCTCACGGCGCCGTCGCCGGGCGACGTGATCGTCACCGTGGGCGCCGTCGGGTAGGTCGTGGGCACGGCGGGGAACCAGGTCTGCGTCACGGGGGAGGTGAGCAGGAAGTTGAGCAGCATCTGCGCCACCTTGACGATGGCGAAGACCTGCAGATGCGCGCCGTCGTTCGGCTGGAACTCGGGGCACGTCCACGTGAGGCCGTCCGAGCGCGGGTTCACGCCGTCGGCCCACATGTAGGGCCCCCAGCCCATCCATGGCGCCACCGTCGTGTTGTTGAGGTCGCCCGCGACCGGATCGATCGGGTTGAGCGGCGTCGACATCTGCCGGATCTGCGATTCGATCGCCCACTTCGCCGCGAAGCCGCCCTCGTAGGCCGACGGCTCGGGACTGTTGGTCGTGATCGCGTAGCCGGCGTAGATGCGGCTCGAGAAGAAGACCTGCTGGATGTTCGGGTACCGGATCTTGAGGGTGCGCGCGATGGTCGCGAGCCGGCCCTCGAGGATGTACGCGTCGGCGAGCTGGTTCGGCAGCGAGAGGCTCGGATACGTGTTCGCCTCCTTCACCCAGAAGGCGCCCACCTGCGCTTCGGTGAGACCCACCGACGCCATGATCCCCCTGATGAGATCGTAGTTCACCGCAGCGGGATCGAGCCACCAGCGCGCGTCCTGACCCGAGCGTGCGCCGTTGATGATGGCGAGCGTCGAGTGGTTGACGTCGGGATCGGCGGCCGCCTGCCCCATGAAGCTTTCGGCCCAGCATCCGACGATCCCCGAGCCCTGGATGCAGAACTCGCCGGTCGTGTTCGACATGCCGAGCGAGACGAGGACGACCTTCCCGTTCACCGGGTCGGGATTGCCGAACGTGTCGCGGGGCACCATGCGCTGCGCCGCCGCGAGGCCCGCGGCGAGGTGCGCGGGCGGCATCGTGTTCGATCCGCCTGGATAGAGACCACCCTGGAACAGGCCCTGGTAGAGACCGGTGCCGAGGTCGTTGATCGGGGTCCAGCCCTCCGACGTCTGCGCGCAGTTGTTCGCGCGCGCCAACGTCGCCGCCAGCAGGACGCCGGCGATCGCCGGTACGAGAGCCCGGCACGTCACGCGGATGGCCAGATGCATCGAATGACGAACCATGACACAGGGACGCTTCCTCGAACAAGACGGAAATACAGCATGTAGAGCGCGCTAACCAGCATCTGTCAGGGACGATGCGCGCTTCCGCGCCGCGCACAGGGCCCCGCACAGGACAAACCCCCAACCGATCCTGACATTCTGCCCCGATCGTCTTGTCCCGGCCGTCCACTCGCCCTACGCTCCGCCCATGCGCATTGCCATCGGCATCTACGAGCGGTTCACTTCCCTTGACGCGATGGGGCCCTTCCAGGTCCTCTCAAGCCTCCCCGGCGCCGAGGTGACCTTCGTCGCTGAAAAGGCGGGCCCGGTGCTCGACGAGTCGGGCTTCCTCACCGTGACGGCGCGCGCCGCATTCGACGACCTGCCCGATCCCGACATCCTCCTCGTTCCCGGCGGGATCATCACCGGCACGCTCGTCCCGGACCATCCCGTCGTCGGGTGGATCGCGCGCGCGCATCGCACGACCACGTGGACCACCTCGGTGTGCACCGGCGCCTTGCTGCTTGCGGGGGCGGGCGTGCTGAACGGGGTCGAAGCCACGACGCATTGGGGCGCCATGGACGAGCTCGCGCGGCTCGGCGCCGTGCCCGTCCGCGAGCGCGTCGTGCGGCGCGGGAAGATCGTGACGGCGGCCGGCGTCAGCGCCGGCATCGACATGGCGCTCACGCTCGCCGGCGCGATCTACGGGCCGGAGCTCGCGCAGACGCTGCAGCTCGCGATGGAGTACGATCCCGCGCCGCCGTACGACACGGGCTCGCCCGAGAAGGCCGGCCCCGCCACCGTGGAGCGTGCCCTCACCTCCATGGCCGCGGTGATGCAGAACCTGCTCGCGTAGCCACGCCCGCGTTGACCGCGCCGCGACCTGCGTGCCATGCAGCGCCGTGCGGCTCGTCCAGAACCTCCTGCTGGCGCTGGGCTCGCTCGTCCTCTTCTTCGCGACCGCCGAGGGACTGGCACGCCTGCGCTATCACCCCGAGCGCATCCAGTACGCGGGAATCTTCGAGTACGACCCCGACAAGGTGTTCGCCTTGAAGCGCAACGTCAGGGGCGGCGACTTCGTCGGCCGTCCCGTCGACACGAACGCGCTCGGCTATCGCGATCACGAGATCCCCGTAGCCAAGCCGGCGAACGGCTTCCGCGTCGTCGCGGTGGGAGATTCGGTGACGTTCGGCCACGGCGTCCTCGGCGACGAGACCTGGCCGGAGGAGCTCCAGCGCCTGCTCGCCGCCCAGTACCCGTCCCTCGACGTCGAGGTCGCGAATACCGCAGTGCCGGGCAACGCGCCCTTCCAGGAGTACGTCGACCTCGATCGCGCGCTCGTGCTCGAGCCCGACGCCGTCGTGATCCAGTTCGTCCTGAACGACGTCGTGGGGCCGTGGAACCTCTTTCGGCGCTACGGCGGGAAGGGCATCGACTACCACGGGGTCGAGGACGTCCCGTACTGGGACTGGGTCCTCTCGCAACGAAGCGCGTCCTACCTTCTGATGAAGGACGTCGTGGCGCGCATCCGCTTCGGCGCGCTCACCGCCGACGGGGTCCGCGAACGCGCCGTGCGCACCGAGGCGGAGTATGCGTGGCAGGCGGCTGCCGACGACCCGAGCGATCCGATGATGCGCCGGGCCTGGCGGGAGTGCCTGCGGTGGCTGCAGCGCGAGGTCGACCTCTGCAAGGCGCACCGGATTCCGGTCGTGCTGCTCGCGACGCCGGCGGACTTCCAGTTCCAGGACGACTCGCGGACCTACGCCCAGAAGCGGCTCACCGGGTTCGCGTCGCGCAACGCCATTGCCTACGTCGACCTGCTGAAGCCGATGCGCGAGCGCGCGATCGACGTCGCGGAGCCGCGCGATGTCGTCTGGCAGCGCTACTTCCTCGACTACGATCACCTGACGCCCGCGGGACACGCCTTCGTGGCGAATCTCCTCGTGCCGCTCATCGCGCCGATTGCATCGGCGCGCACGACGCCCACGCACTCGACGCACGCTGTGCTCGGGACCGCGTACAATAGCGGACTCGCGCGCTAACGATCCGCCGCGCGCGTCGTGAGATCTCCGCGCCAGACCTGGAAAAACTAGCGTCCGACGCGCACCGCGCGTGGCACGCGCCCTGCTCTCCACCGCCGATCGCTCCCAGCGACCGGAGGTGGTGTGGTGAAGAGGCGTCGTGCATATCGTGTAGTCCTTGCTGTTGCATCCGCTTGCTTCATGTTCACCGCCAGATCGGCGCACGCGACGGCGTATTTCGTCGACGGCGGCTGCCCCACGGCCGGAACCGGCCGTAGCGCGACCTGCGGCGCGACCGGTCCGTTTCGCACGGTCGCCCAGGGCGTCCTGGCGATGCAGGCCGGCGACACGCTCACCGTGCAGGGAGCGCACGGCTCGTTCGACGGCATCTATCGCGAGCAGCTGACGCTCGCGAACGGCGAATCGTCGCTGACGCCCGGCCGCGCCCTCGCCTGCACGCAGGCTGCGCCGTGCACGATCCAGGGGAGCGGCAGCCCGATCGTCCGCGGGTCGCGCCGCTACACCGACTGGGTGGACCGCGGCGGCGGCGTCTACAGCCGCATCGCCGAGATGTCCCCCGACATGGAGAGCACCTTCAACCGCGACCAGTACGAGCCCGAGACGCTCCTCCAGGCCTCGACGACGTCGACGCTCCTGAGCTTCCTGCCGTACGCGGGCGACAGCGTCGCGAACCCGCCGGACGGCAACTGGTCGTACAACCCGACCACGCACGAGGTGCGCGTCAACCCGCCCGGCACCGCCGACGCGAGTCTGATCGAGGTGCCGTACTACCAGCACGCGCTCCTGTGGCACCTGCCGACCCAGTACGTGACCATCCAGGACATGGGGTTCGAAGCGAGCCGCTACAGCACGCTGCAGACCTACGGGTCGCCGCCGGACGGCGGCATCCACGGGCTCGTCTTCCGTCGCATCCGCGGCTGGTACGCGCCGCGGTTCCTGCTCATCATGACCAACGGCGCGGTCGCGCCGCTCCTCGAGGACGTCGACCTCCAGTACGGCGCGCGTGGCAACTCGCAGCCGAACGGCGTGAACCACGGTGTGTACGGTCTGCGCCTGTTCATGGTGCACGGGATCACGATCCGCCGTGTCCACGTCGCCCACCTGGGGACGATGGGACGCACCCTCGCCGGCGCGCCGCAGTTCGGTGGGCCGTTCCTCGACCCGCCCTGGAACAACACGCAGGTGACGGAGTACCCCGAGTGGGGTCACTGCCTCAACATCAAGCAGACCGACGGCGGCCTCGTCGAGGACTTCTCGTGCGAGGACTTCGCGAGCGTCGGCATCATCCTCGACGTGTCGAACGGCGTCGTGGTGCGGCGCACGACGCTCAACCGGGGTGAGATGGGCCTCAGCATCCGCGACCAGACGCCGGACGGGACCCATACCCAGTGCTACAACAACTCGTTCGAAGACACCGTGCTGCAGAACATCTTCCCGCCCGGCTCGCCGCAGTGCGCGGTCAACACGAACGTCAACGGGCGGAACCCGCTCGTGAGCTATCAGAACACCACGTTCGTCGGCGGACAGCCGGCGGGCCCCCTGCAGTTCTGTCCCTCGTCCGGGACGGGCATCACGATCAGTGGGACCGGCACGGGCGGCACCACGACGACCACGACCTCGTCGTCGACGACGACGATCCCGACCACGTCCTCGACGACGACCACGCGGCCGACGACCAGCACCACGAGCACGTCGTCGAGCACCTCGTCGACGACGACCCGTCCGCCGACGACGACGACCACGACCAATACGGTCCCGACGACGTCGACGACCACGAACACCACGCCCACGACCTCGTCGACGACCACGACGTCGCCGACGACGTCCTCGACGAGCACGTCGTCGTCGACCACGACCACGCGGCCCACGACGACCACGACCTCGTCCAGCACGTCCACGTCGTCGACCTCGTCCTCAACGACCACCTCGCGTCCTTCGACGACGACGACGCCGGCCACGTCGAGCACGACCTCGTCCACGGACCCCGTCACGACTACGACGCTCATCGTGGGACTCTGCGGCAACGGCGTTCTCGACTCGGGTGAAGAGTGCGATGACGGCAATCTCGTCGCCCTCGACGGTTGCGACGGCTCGTGCCTGGTCGAGCAGATCGTCGAGTCGGATTTCGGCCGCTCGGTCAGCACGACCATGGACGCCCCAACCGATCCGCTCGCGACCACCGTGCTCGCCCCGACGCCCGCGGAAATGATGATCGTCCAGACCTCGGCGACCATGCCGGCGCCGCAGGCCTTCGCCTTCACGCGCCGGCAGGTCCACGTCGACGCGCCGCCGGCAACGATGGCGAGGCCGCTCGTCGTCCGCTTCACGGTCGACAGCTCGCTGATCCCGCAGGGCACCGACTTCCGGTACCTGCAGGTCTTCCGCGACGGCGCGCTCGTGCGCCCGTGCCCGCGGCTCTCGCGCAACACGGTCGATACGTGCCTCAGCTCCCACTTCCGGCGCTCGTCGACCGAGGCCGGGTTCACGGTCTTCACCTCCACGCCGGGCGAGTGGAACTTCGGCGTCCCGAGCGGCACCGAGCCGACCACGGCGTCGATCGACCGCTGCCTCGGCGGCTCGAAGCTCCTCATCAAGAGCAATCCAGCGAATTCGACCGCCAAGCGGTTCCTGCTGAAGTCGAACGACGCCTCCGAGCTGGTCGTCGGCGACGGCAACGATGCGGCGGCGCTGGTCGATGGGGGCGGGAGCCTCCACGTGAAGGCGATCGGCGGCGACGGCTTCGAGATGCTCTACCCGCTCTCGCCGATCGGCTGGACTCCGCTCAATCCGGGCTCGCCGAACGCCGGCCTGCGCTACAAGGATCCGTACGGCCCGATCAGCAGCGTCGTCTTCAAGGCCGGCCTCGGGCTGCAGATCAAAGGCAAGGGGCCGGACCTAGTGCAGTCGCTCGGCAGCGAGCCGGAGACGATCCAGGTGGAGCTCCGCATCGGACAGTACCGGTATCGCTTCGAGTTCGGCGGTGATGCGCGCACGTTCACACCCGACAAGCAGCTCGTCCGCAAGTGGACGCTGCGGCCGGACTGCACGAGCCCCGACCCGGTGGGTCTCGCCGCGAAGTGATCAGCGCTGCGCCCGGCGCCCAGCGACGTCGCGTCCGCGGTCCTGCAGGACCTTCGCGACGAGCCGTGTGCCGGGGGCGGTTCGGCCCCCCGGTCCGCCGTGTGCGACGACGTCCTCGGCGGTCACGGTCTCGCCGCAGTGCGAGCAGGCCACCGTGGGCGTGAAGAACTTCCCGCACGTGCGGTGCTGAAGGCGCAGCGGCGGCCCCTGCTTCGGCGCCAGCCACCGGTCGCCCCACGCGGTGAGGGCCACGAGGACGGGCACGAGGTCACGCCCCGCCTCCGTCAGGTGGTAGGCGTGGCGCGGTGGGCGCTCGGAGTACCGGCGCCGCTCGACGAGGCCGCGCTCGACGAGCGCCGCCAGGCGCGTCGTGAGGAGGTTCCTGGAGATCCCCAGGTCCTCCGCCAGCTCGTCGAAGCGCGTCAGCCCCAGATGCAGATCGCGCAGGATGAGCGGCGTCCACCAGTCGCCCATCACCTCGAGGCTCCGGGCCATCGAGCAGTGCATGCCGGCGAAGCTCGTCCGTCGCATGCCCACACCCTAGTGGGTTGACTCATTGAACTCAATTGGCATAGAGGGTTCAGTGACTGAACCCATAGGGAGGTGCTCCATGCCGTTCGTCGAAGTGTTCACTCCCCGCGGCGCCGTCTCCGAGGCGCGCCGCACCGCCGTCGGAGAGCGGCTCGTCTCCGAGGTCATGCGCGCCGAAGGCGCACCCGACACGCCGGCCGCCCGCTCGATCTCCTGGCTCGTCTGGCAGGAGATCGACGCCTGGTGGGTCGGGGGCCATAGCGCGGTCCCGGGCGAGCCGCCACGCTTCGTCGTGCGCATCGCGGTTCCCGCCGGATCGCTCGACGACCACAAGCGCTGCGACATGATCGAGCGCGTGACGGCCGTGCTGGCGGCGACCGACGACGATCCCAGCCGCCTCGTGCACGCCCCCGTCGCCTGGGTGCACATAAACGAGGTCCCCGAGGGCAATTGGGGGGCGATGGGCCGCGTCGTGCGGTTCGCGGACATCGCGAGCTTCGTCGTGACCGGCGAGGTGGCCGCATGAGCCGCCTCGTCCTCCACCAACCCCCGGGCGAAGGAGGCCTCTCCTATTCGCCGTACTGCAACAAGGTGCGCTGGGCGCTCGAGCTGAAGGGGCTTGCGTTCGACACGGTCACGACGAGCGCCTTCAAGAAGCACAGCCGGACCGGGAAGCTGCCGGTCCTCGTCGTGGACGGTGAGCGCGTCCACGACTCGACCGAGATCCTGCGCCGGCTCGGGACCCTCCACCCCGACCCCGCCCTCCTTCCCCGCGATCCTCGTTTGGCCGCGCAGGCGACGCTGGTGGAAGAATGGGCCGACGAGTCGCTGTGCGCGCTCGTGACCTACGAGCGGGCGTTCGACCCGTCCGCGCGGCGCCGCATGGTCGCGGGGGTGCTCGCATTCAAGGGCCTGCCGTCGTTCCTGGGCCCCGTTGTGGCGGCACGGCTGCGGCGGAGCGGCAGCAATCGTTACGGCCACCTGGTGCCGCTCGGACCGGACGTCGTGCGGCAGCAGCTCCTGCGTCACCTCGACGTCGTGAACGCGCTGGCCGAGGGGCGATCCTGGCTCGTCGGCGACTCGCCGACGATCGCCGACGTGGCCGTCGCCGCGTGCCTTCACGTCGCGCACATCGGCCGGGTGGCCGCGGTGCTGTCGCTGATCGCGTCGCGGCGGCACGCGGCCGCGTGGCTCGAGGGGTTCTTCGAGCGCCTCGGCCGCCCGGAGGCGGGCCGCAACCCGGTCGCCGCCTGAACCATGTATCACCGCATCGTGCAGCGCCGGCTCCGCCGCGCCTTCGAGGACATCAACGCCGGCCGCTACGATCGCATCGTGCCGCAGTTCGCGCCGGCCCATCGCCACGTGTTCTTCGGGGACCACGCGCTCGGCGGGACGCGGCGGGGCCTCGACGCGACACGCGCCTGGTACGGTCGCCTCGCGCGGGTGTTCCCTGATCTCCGTTTCGAGATTCGCAGCATCGCCGTCGCGGGCTGGCCGTGGGACACCGTCGCGATGATCGAATGGGTCGACCACTTCACCGTGAACGGTGCTCCGGCCGGCAATCAGGGCGTCCACGTGTTCCGCCTGCGCTGGGGTCGCGTGGTGGGGCTCTCGGTCTACTGCGACACCGCGAAGCTCCGCCGCTACCTCGAGGAAAAGGCGGCGGCTGGGCTGGTGGAAGCGAGTGCGCCACCCATCACCGACTAGCGGTCTCGACAACCCCATCCGGCCGCGCTACCCGCCACGAGAGGAGGACGGCATGGGCTCCACGATGATCCCCTCGATGCGCTACAAGGACGCACCCCGAATGCTCGAGTGGCTCTGTCGAGCCTTCGGATTCGAGCGCCATCTCGTCGTGCCCGGCGAGCACGGCACCATCGCGCATGCCGAGCTGACGCTCGGCGACGGCATGATCATGCTCGGCTCGCACCGCGACGACGAGATCGCCAAGCTGTGGAAGCCCGCCGCGGATGCGAGCGTGCTCACCGGCTCCGTGTACGTCGTCGTCGAGGACTGCGACGCGCACCATGCGCGTGCGAAGGCGGCCGGCGCGGAGATCGTGTTCCCGCTGGAAGCCAAGGAGTACGGTGGAAAGGGCTACGGAGCCCGCGATCCCGAGGGACAGCTCTGGTACTTCGGATCGTTCGATCCGTGGCCAAAGAAATGAGGATCCCCCTCAACGACGGTGCATCACCGACCGCCCGCCCTTGATCTCGCGGTAGACGATCAGCGGCCCCTTGTAGCCGTCGCGATCCCAGGGTGCGAAGCCGATGGTCGTACCGGCCGCGCCCGCCGCCGCGGGGATACCGCGGAGGTGCTCCAGGCCGCTGCGCACGCCGGCAGGCGTGAGCGACGGGGCGCGGCGCAGGGCTGCGACCGCGGTCGTCGCGAGGTCGTGCGACGCCGCGAGGCCGAGGAGAAGCGGTGGCGAACCGAAACGCGCCTCCCACTTCTGCGCGAAGCGCTGCAGCACCGGGTTCGCGTCGTCGACGACGTCGGTGAAGACGACGCCCTCGAGCGCAGGCTCGGGAAAGACCCCGATGCCGATGTTGCCGATCACTGCTACGCGGTCACCGCTCGCCCGCAGCGCACGGCAGAAGGCGACGCCGCTGGGCCCGAGTCCCAGATAGACGACGCAGGGTGGCTCGGCGCGCCGGATCGCATCGACGCAGCGCCCGGCGGCGTCGGGCTTCGCGATCTCCACGTCGGCGGCCACGCCGACGCCGAGGCTGCCGAGCCCGCCGCGCAGGTAGCCCGCGTACTCGTCGCCGATCGGGCCGGCGTCGCGGACGAGCGCCACCGCGCGGTAGCCGCCAGCGGCGACGAGACGGGTGAGATACCCGGCTTCGTCGGGCAGCGAGCCGACTTTCAACTGGAATGTCCATTTGCCGCGCGCGAGGCCGCTGCCGGACCAGTTGATCGCCGGCACCCGGATCTCGTCGAGCACGGGGACGAGCGGCACGGCGAAGTCGGTGACGGCGGGACCGAGGATGAGAATGCACCCGTCCGACGCGAGCCGCCGTGCGCCCTCCTTCACGCGTTCGATGCTGCCGACGGCGTCGACCTCGACGATGGTGATCGGCGCGCCGTCGATCCCGCCGCGTGCGTTCACGTCGTCGAACACGAGGTCGAGCGCGGCGCGGCCGTAGTCCATGGCACCGCCCGCTTTGGTGGGATGGTCGAGGAGGCGGCCGATCTTCACCACGATCCTGCCGTCCTACGACGCGCCGATGCGAGCCGTCCAGTCGCCTTGACGCCCATGCAGGTGGCGGGCAAAGACTCCGCCCGACGATGCGACTCGACGGCAAGGTGGCGATCGTCACGGGCGCCACGAGAGGCATCGGGCGCACCATCGCGACCGTGTTCGCGCGCGAGGGCGCAAAGGTCGTCCTCGCGGGGCGGACCGTCGCCGCCGGCGAGCGGGCGCAGGCGAAGACCATGGACGCCTACTCGGCGAGCAAGGGCGCGATGAACGCCCTCACGCGATCGATGGCCGTCGGCTACGCGAGGGACCGGATCCGGGTGAACGCAATCTCGTCGGGGCTGATCGAGAGCGGCGAGAGCATCGAGCGCCTGCTCGCGAATCCCGAGCGACGCGTCTGGCTCGAGCGCAGCATCCCCCTGCCGTACTTCGGAACACCCGAGGACATCGCGTGGGGCTGCGTCTATCTGGCATCGAACGAGTCGCGGTACGTGACGGGCACGGTACTGCCGATCGACGGTGGCTACCTCGCCTGCCCTGCCTGATCGCACGCTCGTGCCGTTTGGGTGCGGGACGCTCCTCTGGCACCATGCCGCGCGATGTCGAATACCGACCTTCCGCTTGCCTACCGCAACGAGGAGTTCCTCGACAGCGCCGATGCGCGGCCGCTGCGCATCCTGGCGGAGTATCTCCAGCCGCTGCACGCGTTCGAGCACGCACGGGTCCACGACACCATCGCCTTCTTCGGGTCGTCCCGCCTGACCCCCGACGGCCCGCTCGGTCGTTACTACGCCGAGGCGCGCGAGCTGGCCCGCCTGCTGACCGAGTGGTCGCTCGCGCTCGCATCGCCGGCACACCGGTTCCTCGTCTGCAGCGGCGGCGGAGGCGGCATCATGGAGGCCGCGAACCGCGGCGCGAGCGATGCCGGCGGGCGGACGATCGGCCTCAACATCGGCCTTCCGCACGAGCAGCGACCGAATCCGTACATCACGCCCGGGCTCAGCTTCGAGTTCCACTACTTCTTCATGCGCAAGCTGTGGTTCGCCCACTTGGCGCGCGCGATCGTCGTCTTCCCCGGCGGCTACGGCACGCTGGACGAGCTGTTCGAGATCCTGACCCTGTGCCAGACCCGCAAGCTCGAGCGCCCGATCGTGACCGTCATGTACGGATCGACCTACTGGAACGAGATCGTGAACTTTCCGGCGCTCGTCCGCCACGGCGTGATCTCGAAGGAGGACCTCGAGATGGTGAGGTTCGTCGATTCGCCGCCCGAAGCGCTCGCCTGCCTCCAGTCCGCGCTCGGGACGGAAGCGGCGATCACGGCGCCGTCGTTCGCGCGCTCGCGCACGTGCGCGAGCCCCGACGGTGCTCCCTGACGCCGTCCCGAGAATCGGAGCGCGCCCTCCTTCTCCGCGTCGCGCGGAACGCGATGATCGAGTACGGGCTCGAGCCCGAGTTTCCGCCCGCGGCGCTGGCCGAGGCCGGCGCGCTCCCGGATGGCGCCGGCGGCCACGGCCACGCGCGCGACCTGCGTGCCCTGCCCTGGTGCTCGATCGACAACGACGACTCGCGTGATCTCGACCAGCTCACGGTGGCCGAGGCGTCGATCGACGGCTGCACCACGATCCGCGTGGCCGTCGCCGACGTGAGCGCGACCGTGTCCCCGGGCACGGCGCTCGACCGGCACGCGCGCGCCAACACCACCTCGGTCTACACGCCGCCCCGGATCTTCCCGATGCTACCGGAGCGACTCAGCACCGATCTCACGTCGCTCAACCCGGACGTGGATCGCCTCGCGGTGGTGATCGAGATCGCGGTCGGGCCCGACGGCGTGTGCGGCGAGTCGACTGTCTACCCCGCGCTCGTGCACAACCACGCGAAGCTCGCCTACCACGCGGTCGGCGCCTGGCTCGAGGGCGAGGGCCCGCTGCCTGCGGCGGTCGCCGCCGTGTCCGGGCTGGCGGAGAACCTGAAGCTCCAGGACGGCGTGGCGCAGCGCCTGAAGGAGCATCGCCACGACCACGGCGCACTCGAGCTCGAGACCATCGAGGCTCGTGCGGAGTTCGACGGCGACCGCGTGAGCAGGCTCGCGGCCGAGGCCCCGAACCGCGCCCGGCAGCTGATCGAGGACTTCATGATCGCCGCGAACGGGATCGTGGCACGGTTCCTCGAAGCGCGGCGGTTCCCGGTGTTCCGCCGGGTCGTGCGCTTGCCCGAGCGCTGGCAGCGCATCGTGTCGCTCGCCGCCGACTACGGTGAGCAGCTGCCCGGCGCGCCCGACGCGCCGGCGCTCAACGCGTTCCTGCTGAGGCGCAGGGCCGCCGATCCGCTGCGATTTCCGGATCTCTCCCTCACCATCGTCAAGCTGCTCGGGCGCGGCGAGTACGCGGCCAGCTTCCCCGGCCAGACCGTCGTCGGGCACTTCGGGCTCGCGGTGAGCGAATACACGCACTCGACGGCGCCCAACCGGCGCTATCCCGACCTCGTCACGCAGCGCCTCGTGCACGCGGCCCTCGCGCAGAAGAAGGTGCCGTACGGTCGAGACGAGCTGAACGCCCTCGCCGCCGAATGCACCGAGAAGGAGGACGGCGCCCAGAAGGTCGAGCGGCGGGTGCGCAAGGCCGCCGCCGCGTGCCTGCTCTCGAGCCGGATCGGCCAGCAGTTCGACGGCGTCGTGACGGGCGCCTCGTCGAAGGGCACGTGGGTGCGCGTCTTCGATCCGCCCGTCGAGGGACGCGTCGAGCGCGGCGAGGAAGGGCTCGACGTGGGCGACGAGGTGCGTGTCCGGCTCGTCCACACGGACCCCGAGCGCGGGTTCATCGACTTCGTGCGGGTATAGGGGGGCTGCATCCGGGGGCCGTCTTGTTGTAGGGGTGTCGAATGATTGCGCTCCCACGCCTGGTCCTCGCGGGCGCGTTGCTGTTGGTCGTCGCCACCGACCCGGCGAACGCGCTCACGCTCTGTGCGAAGAAGTCGGGGCGGGTCGTCGCCGCCGAACGCTGCAAGCGCCGGGACACGGTGCTGACGCCAGCGGACCTCGGCATCGTCGGGCTTCCCGGCCAGATGGGCGCTACCGGTCCGACCGGACCCAGCGGGCAGGTCCCGCTTCGCATCGTCGACGGCAGCGGCAACGACGTCGGTCACGTCATCGACGCGGGCACGGAACCAGCGTGCGTGATCGATCGGGCGCCGCTACCGCAACCGACGCTGCTGGTATTCCGGACGCTACCCATCGACACCGGAATCGACGTCGGGTTCGATGACCTGATCTACTACCTACAACCCGATTGCGCTGGGCAACCCCACGTGGGGCACACCCGGCCATTGCTCCCGTCGGCGAGCGTGGTGGGTCAGGCGCTGTACTACTCGACCGCAGCGTCCGTGACTCTGCTGCCGCAATCCTTCGAGGCGGTCGAGGAGAGCTGCTTGACCCCCACGACGCGGGGAACCTGCTGCCAGCCGTACACGTCGGTGCTCATGACGTCCGTCGCGCCCGCCGCGCGGTTCGACGTGACCGACCTCGGCATCACGTTCCCGATCACGGGCGTGACGCCATGATCCGAGCCAGCACCGTGATCGCCGTCGCCATGGTCATCGCCGGTGCGGCGGACGCGGGCGCCACCGGGTGCGTAGGTCGGAACGGCAAGCTCACCTCGCGCGCGAACTGCAAGAAGTCGGAGCGACCGCTCGACGGCACGGCCGTCAGCCCTACGGGTCCCGCCGGCCAGGCCGGCCTGCCGGGCAAGCAAGGAGGGTTCCCGCTCGCCATCCTGGACGCGCATGATCAGGAAGTCGGAACGGTTCTCTCGTTCGAGTTCGGGACCGCGCTCGTGAGCATGACCTACCCGGGATTCGCATCACCCGTCCGGTTCGCGGTCGCCTCGAGCGGCTTCACGAACCTGGGTGACGATGCATTCGCGTTCGTGGAGTACACGGAAGCGAACTGCAACGGCCAACCTCACCTGTCGGCCATGCTCGGCGCATACGCCCATTTGGAGGGATCCGCCGCCTACCTGGCATCGGGTAGCGCGGCCTCGATCCCCATCATATCGTACGAAACCGACATCTTCGGCCTGTGCGACGTCGCCGATCTGACCGTCCGCGGAACGTGCTGCATCGCCGCGACGTTCAACGACGACCTCGTCCCCGCCGTCCGCATCGCGCTGCCCGACTTCACCCCTCCCTTCAGAGCCGTGCTGCGATGAGGCGACGGATCATGACGACCCCGCGATGGCTCCCGCTGCTCCTCCTGGCGACGCTCGTCGCGACCTCCGCGCCCGCTGAAACGCTCTGCCGGAGCAAGCGCGGGGGCGGCGTCAACGTGCGGAGCGCCTGTCGCAAGCACGAGACGGTCCTGTCGCTCACTGCCCTGGGCGTCACAGACACTCCCGGGCCGAACGGATCGCAGGGGCCGGCCGGTCCCACACCGGTCCATCTCGTCGACGCGACCGGGCTCGAGGTCGGTCCGGTGCTGAACGCGGCGGGGACCTCCAGCAACAATCAGGTGATGGCGGCCGTCCTGTTCACGCATTCGAGCTTGCCGGGACCCGTGCTGCTCGCCGTCACGGGCGACGGCCGGATCGGCGGCAACGTCTACCACGAGTCGACGGACTGCAGCGGACCGGGGTACGTCGATTCGGGAGGTTGGCTTCCGATCCTCACTGGAGTCCAGAGCACGATCTACATTCCGGGTGCGGCTGCACCGGCTCCGATCCACGTGCGATCCTACGAGGTCAGCGATCCGCAGAACGGCATCACTCCCTGTCCGGTCCGGACCGCGAGCGGAAGCTGCTGCAACACCTACGACCACACGATCAACGTCCTGACGACGACCACGACCTCGTACATGGCGCTCGGGCTCACGCCGCCGTTCCGAGCGCTCACCAGGTAGGGACGTCCAGGTCGCGCCGCCGGCATCGGCGGAAGCGAACGTCGCTTCCCGAACATGGGAAGGCGGACGTCCGGGGTTCTCGTCCCTGAAACCGTCGGGGGTGCGCGTCGCGACTTGCGGCGGTGGCACGCCGACTGCTCAAGGCCCGGGATGGTCTCGAGCGGCGATGCGCCGACGACGTCCGGTGACTATTTCCTTACCGGCGGCACCGGCTTCATCGGCCGCCATCTGATCCAGGAGCTGCTTCGTCGGCGAACGGGGAAGATTTTCGTCCTCGTGCGGACGCGTTCGCTCGGCCGCTTCGAAGAGCAGCTCGCGCGTCGGGACGCCGGTGCCGAGCGAGTCGTTCCGGTGGTGGGCGACCTCGTCGTGCCGAGCTTCGGCCTCGCTGGCGCGCAGCTCGCGGATCTGTGCGGGCGTGTCGCGCATTTCTTCCACGTCGGCGGCCTCTACGACATGGCGGCGAGCGAGCGAGCGCTCGACGAGGTGAACGTCGTGGGGACCCGCAATGCGGTCGAGGTCGCCGAGCGCATCGCGGCCCGGCGCTTCCACCACGTGAGCTCGATTGCCGTGGCGGGACGATACGACGGCGTCTTTCGCGAGGACATGTTCGACGAGGCCGGCGATCTCCAGGACCCGTACTTCCGCACCAAGCACGAATCCGAGCGCATCGTGCGCACCGCGTGCGCCGTGCCGTGGCGCATCTACCGGCCGTCGCTCGTCGTGGGTCATTCGGTGACGGGCGAGATGGACAAGGTCGACGGGCCCTATTACTTCTTCCCCCTCCTTTCGCGCCTCGGGGCTTCGCTGCCGGCGTTCCTGCCGCTGCCCCGCGTCGGGACGGGCTACCTCAATCTGGTCCCGGTCAGACTTCGTCGCCGCCGCGCTCGACCACCTCGCGCACCGGGAGGGTCTCGACCGCAGGACCTTCCATCTGGTCGACCCGTCGCCGCGAACCGCTGCCGAGACGATCAACGTCTTCGCCGACGCCGCCAGGGCCCCACGACTCTCGCTGCCCATTCCCGGCCTCAACGGGATCGCGGAGACGGCCATGCACGCCATCGCGCACTATGGAGATGGGGTGGCGAGCCGCCTCGTGCAACGCGCGATCGGGATCCCGCCACGGGCGCTCCACTACGTCGGCAACCCGACCATCTTCGACTGCGGCGAGACCCTGGCTGCGCTCGCGGGCTCGGGCATCGCGGTGCCGCCGCTCGCCTCCTATGCCCCGCGTCTGTGGAGCTATTGGGACGGCAATCTGCACCCCGACTCGTCGCACACGCAAAGTCTCGAACGCGCGGTGCGGGGCAAGTACGTCCTCGTCACCGGCGCGTCGTCCGGTATCGGGCGGGCGCTCGCCATCAAGGTCGCGGCCGCGGGCGCGCACGCGATCCTCGTCGCCCGGCGAGCCGATCAGCTCGCCGAGGTGCGAACGCTCATCGAGCGCGCCGGCGGCACGGCATCCGCGTTTCCGACCGACCTCACGGACGCCGCAAGCGTCGAGCGCCTCTGCCACGACGTCGTCGCACGCTTCGGCGGCGTGGACGTCCTCGTCAACAACGCCGGCCGCTCGATCCGACGCTCGCTCAGCCTCTCGGAAGATCGCTTCCACGACTTCGAGCGCACCATGGAGATCAACTACTTCGGTGCGGTGCGCCTGCTCCTCGGCCTGCTGCCCGCCATGCGCAAGCGTGGGGGCGGACACGTCGTCAACGTCTCCTCGATCGGGGCTCAGGTTGGCACCCCG
>DATJZY010000175.1 GCA_035577985.1 Candidatus Eisenbacteria bacterium | reverse complement strand
CGAAGTCGGTCGACTTCGTCGCCGAGATGCCGCGCGACCCCAACGGCAAGCTCTACAAGCGCAAGCTCCGCGATCCCTACTGGGCCGGCCGCGAACGGAAAATCTAGCACTCCGACCCAAGACTACGTCTTGGGTCGGGAGGGACGCGAGGGTGTGGCGTCCGTGGTACGCGCGACCGGCATGTCGCGGCCAGCAAAGCTGGCGCGACAGGCTTGGCACGCCCGCCACGCCGCCCGGCAGGACCTGACTGCGGACGGGCGCAACCTGCGTCGGCGCCCTCAAGCGGGGCGTCGCAGCAGTACGCTGCGCACGACGTCTACCCCGCGCGACCTCCGGGTGCGTGGCTCGTATGTCGCGCCAGCTTTGCTGGCCGCGACAGGCCGGTCGCGCGTGCCGCCCACGCCACACTCTCGCCCCCGCCCCAAGACGGAGTCTTGGGGCGGATCCCTACTTGCAGACCAGGCGCTTGCCGCGCTTGACGCACAGGGCGCCGGGGAAGGCGTAGTGGCCGCAGGCGCCGACGGGACCGCCCGCGTCGCCGCCGAGCAGCACCGTCACGGTGGGCGGGACGTCGTCGAGGCTCGGGACGGCGCCGCCCTGGCTGGTCAGCTTGAGGTCGATCGTGGTGACGCCCTGCTCCTTGCCACGGATGACGATTCCGCGCACCCCGCCTGCGGTGCCACCGGGATTGCGGTAGCGGGCACGCGCCGCGTTCGCGTTCCATCCGCCGCCGCCCGGGACCGTCACGTCGACCGCGCGCGTGCCGCTGACGCCGTCGACCATGATCCGCACGCCCGCGTTCGCGACCGTGGCCGGATCGAAGACGCTCGACGAGACGCCGAAGCGCGCGCGCAGCGAGAAGCGGCTCGGGGTCGCGACGATCTTCGCCGGCGCCCACGTCGTCTGGTGCGGGATCAGGACCTGGCAGGGCTCCAGGTGGCAGCTCTTGTCGCAGCCGTCGTCGCTCTTCTTGTTGCCGTCGTCGCACTCCTCGCCCGGATCGAGCGCGCCGTCGCCGCACAGCGGCTCGTGATGGCACGTGGGCGTGCAGCCGTCGTTGCCCGAGGTGTTGCCGTCGTCGCACGTCTCGCCCGGATCGAGGATGGCGTTGCCGCAGATCTCGAGGTGGCAGGTCGGGGAGCAGCCGTCGGCGGCGACGGTGTTGCCATCGTCGCACTCCTCGATGCCCTCCTTGATGCCGTCGCCGCACACGGTCTCGTACTGACAGGTGTCCGAGCACCCGTCGCCGGCGACGGTGTTGCCGTCGTCGCACTGCTCGCCGGGATCGATCACGTGGTTGCCGCAGGTCGTCTCGAGCTGACAGGCCGACGAGCAGCCGTCGCCGGAGATGAAGTTGCCGTCGTCGCACTGCTCGCCCGGATCGAGCGTGCCGTCGCCGCACGAGGTCGCGGCCGTCATGCACGACGCGGACTCGACCGTGCTGCGGATCGTCGCGCTGACGGTGGGGCCGAACAGCAGGTTCACGTTCGGCAGGCCCGGCGCCAGGAGGTGGCAGTAGCTCATGATCGTGCCGCCACCGGGCGGGACGCTCTCGGGGCCACTGTAGCAGCCGGGCTCGCCGTTGTAGCACTGGTCGAGCGGCGGGCTGTAGCAGTGTGTGTGCGGCGTGCCGACGTTGTGGCCGAGCTCGTGCGTGACGACGAGCACGTCCCAGATGGCGTTCGGGTCGGACACGTTGAAGCTGCCGAACACCTGCGAGACCCCGAAGCCGTACGTGTGGTCGCACACGGCGCTCAGGTACGCGACGCCACCGGTCACGGGCTTGCCGGAGATGAAGTGGACCATGTCGTGCGCCCCGGCGACCGTGTCCATGTCGTTGCCCGGGTTGAGCCAGTAGGCCTGCACCTCGTCGAGCGAGTCGACCGTGTCGGTGGCGGTCCACGGATCGCTGCCCGACCAGATGCGCACGTAGCTGAACCTCAGGCGCACGTTCACGTCGCGCTCGTAGATGACGTTGGCGGCGGCGAGGAGCGACGTCAGGTAGCTCAGCTCCGCGTTGCGGCTGCCGAACTTCGAGCGCAGCTCGGTATCGGTGTCGATCGCGACCTGGGCTTCGAGCAGCGTCGTCGAGTGCACGGGCACGAGCGGCACGACGGCGCGATTGCGGAGCACGGGCACGGAGAGCTCCGGGCGCTCCGGATGGAGATCGTTGGCGCAGAAGTCGCGCGGGGCCGGATGCTGCGCAGGGTCGACGTCGCGCATGGCGTAGACGCGATGGTGCCCGGCAGCGTCGGGTCCGAAGGGATAGGTCTGGTCGCCGCGCACGACGAAGCCGCGCACGCCGTCGGCCGCCGCGATGAGGAGCACGCGGGACGCGTCGTCGCCGCGCACCTGCCCCGCGAAGTAGACCTCGTCGGGGAGCGGCACCTGCTGCACGCCGCTCGGCGTCACTTCTTCCACCCGCGTGTCGGGTCCGAACGGCTCGACGCGATGGACGTCGAGCGTCGCCGTGCCGTCGCGACCGAGCGGGAAGTCGTCGAGGATGGCCGAGCGCTTGCCGCGCAGCTCGGCGAGCGCGCCGGCGTCGACCACCAGGCGCTGCGCGCGATCGCGAGCGAGAGCCCGTGGGGCGTGCGGATCAGGGCGCACGAGCGGGGCAGCGGACGCGCCGGTCGCCGCGAGGAGAACGAGAGCCAGTGCCCCGATGGGCGTCTTCATGCGAGCAACCTGTAGGCGGTCCGGGTGGCCACGTTCGCCTGCGCCAGGACCGCGGTTCGAGGATCGCGGCGAACGAGAAACGCCGTCTGCCGCGCCAGCGTCAGGGCGACGACACCGACCGGCCGAGGCGCGGAGCCCCGGTCGGTCTCGGCGTGAGCGAGCGACATCCGGAAGGTGGTAGCAAGGCAGGGACCACGGAGGCCGCTCGCCCGGCGCGGCCGCCGGCCGCTCCTCCGGCGAAGGGGCCCCGGCGGAAGCGGTGCAAAGGTGTCGCCACGCCGGCCCGCGGCGACATCCGCACGTCGCGTCGGCGTAGCGCATAGGCTATGCACCCCTCGCCGTGGGTACTTTGTATACGGTGAGGCGTTCGTGACCGACGTCGCCGAGTACCTGCGGCTGCAGGGGGCCTATTGCGGGAAGCTCGGCTCGCCGCTCTACGCCGTGCTCCTCGAACGCGCCGCGGACGACCTCGTCGCCGGTGGGCCCGTCGCGCGCGTGCTGGCCGGCTATCCGCATCAGCCCGTCGCCTCGGCGATGGCGCTGCGCTTGATGGGCGGCGCGCACCGTCTGGCGCTCGAGGGCGAGGCGCCGGCGCTCGCCGCGCACTATCCGTCGACCGGCGGCGACGGCGACATCGAGCGCGCCTGGACGGCGTTTCACGCGCTCGTCGCCATGCGCAACGAGACGTTGCGTGCGCTCATGTCGCGCGGCGTGCAGACGAACGAGGTGCAGCGCGCCGCCGCGCTGGTCGGCGGCTTCCTCACCGTCGCACGGGAGACGGGGCTGCCGCTGCGCTGCCTCGAGATCGGGACGAGCGGCGGCCTCAACCTGCGCTGGGATCGCTTCCGCTACGAGGCGGACGGGCGGGCGTGGGGTGATGCGACCTCACCGGTCGTGCTGCGCGATTGCTTCGGCCCGGGCCGCCTTCCGTTCGACGTCGCGGCGCGCGTCGCCGAGCGCGCCGGCTGCGATCCGGCGCCGGTCGATCCGACGACCGACGAGGGCCGCACGACGCTCCTGTCGTATGTCTGGGCGGATCAGATCGAGCGGCTGGCGCGCTTGCGCGCCGCGTGCGACGTCGCGCGCCGCGTCCCCGCGACGGTCGTGCAGGCGAACGCCGCCGACTGGCTCGAAAACGTGCTCGCGCGTCCCACGCCGGGCGTCGCGACCGTCGTGTTCCATTCGATCATGCTCCAGTACCTGGATCCGCCGAGCCTCGATCGCGTCCTCGCCGCGCTGCGGGCGGCCGGCGCGCGCGCGACGCGCGAGGCGCCGTTCGCCTGGCTCGGCATGGAGCCGGGCGGCGAGCAGGCCGAGGTGCACCTCTCCATCTGGCCCGGGGGCGAGAAGCGCCTCGTCGCGACGACCGGCTTCCACGGACACGACGTTCGCTGGCTGCTTGCTCGCGACGCCGCCGTCCCGTAGCTCTAACCGGTCATGCCGCAGTTCATCTACACCATGAAGGACCTGCGCAAGGTGACGGCGCAGGGCAAGGAGATCCTGAAGGGGATCTGGCTCTCGTTCTACTACGGCGCCAAGATCGGCGTGCTCGGCCACAACGGCGCCGGCAAGTCGACGCTGCTGCGCATCATGGCGGGCATCGACCACGACTTCGCAGGCGAGGCGTTCCTCGGCGAGGGCTACACGGTCGGATGCCTGGCGCAGGAGCCCGTGCTCGACCCGAAGAAGAACGTCGTGCAGCACGTCGAGGAGGCGGTCGCCGGGACGCGGGCGCTGCTCACGACGTTCGAGGAGGTCTCGGCCAAGCTCGGCGAGCCGATGAGCGACGAGGCGATGGAGAAGTGCCTCGCCGAGCAGGCCCGGCTGCAGGACCGGATCGATGCCGCGAACGCGTGGGAGCTCGATCGCCAGCTCGAGATCGCCATGGACGCGCTCCGCCTGCCGCCGCCCGACGCCGACGTCTCGAAGCTCTCGGGCGGCGAGCGCCGGCGCGTGGCGCTCTGCCAGGTCCTGCTGCGGCAGCCGGATCTGCTGCTGCTCGACGAGCCCACGAACCACTTGGACGCCGAGTCGGTCGCGTGGCTCGAGCGGCACCTCCACGACTACAAGGGCACGGTCGTCGCGGTCACGCACGACCGCTACTTCCTCGACAACGTCGCCGGCTGGATCCTCGAGCTCGATCGCGGGCAGGGCATCCCCTGGGAGGGCAACTACTCCTCGTGGCTCGAGCAGAAGGAGAAGCGGCTGGCGCAGGAGGAGAAGGAGCAGTCCGCGCGGCAGCGCACGCTCGCCCGCGAGCTCGAATGGGTGCGGATGGCGCCGCGCGCGCGCCAGGCGAAGTCGAAGGCGCGCGTTACGCACTACGAGGACCTCTTGAAGGCCGACCAGGCGGTGGAGCAGCGCCTGGGCGTGGCGCAGATCACGATTCCCGCGGGCCCGCGGCTCGGCGACCTCGTGATCGAGGCGAAGGGCGTCCGCAAGGGCTACGGCGACGTGCTGCTCATGGACGACGTCAGCTTCATGCTGCCCAAGGGCGGCATCGTCGGCGTCATCGGCCCGAACGGCGCCGGCAAGACGACGCTCTTCCGCATGATCACCGGGCAGGAGAAGCCCGACGGGGGCACGCTTCGCATCGGCGACACGGTCGTGATGTCGTACGTCGACCAGTTCCGCGACGCGCTGCAAGGCGAGCGCACGCTGTGGGAGGAGATCTCGGACGGCGGCAACGAGGTCGTTATGGTCGGCAAGCGCGAGGTCAACTCGCGGGCCTACGCCGCGTCGTTCAACTTCAAGGGCCCCGACCAGCAGAAGAAGGTGAAGGACCTGTCGGGCGGCGAGCGCAATCGCCTGCATCTCGCCAAGCTCCTCAAGTCGGGAGGCAACCTGCTCCTGCTCGACGAGCCGACCAACGACCTCGACGTCGACACGCTGCGCGCGCTCGAAGAGGCGCTCCTCGCGTTCGCCGGCTGCGCGGTCGTGATCAGCCACGATCGCTGGTTCCTCGACCGCATCGCGACCCACATGCTCGCCTTCGAGGGCGACAGCCGGGTCGTCTGGTTCGAGGGCAACTACCAGGAGTACGAGGCCGACCGGAAGAAGCGGCTCGGCGCCGAGGCCGAGCAACCGCACCGCATCAAATATCGGCGACTAACCGCGTAGCGCCCCAGGACAGGAAGCGCTCGACCTCCGGCGCCGTGCGGTCGGTGTCGTAGTTGATCCGCACGATGTTGCCCGAGCGCAGGAGCAGGCGCGCGTTCGGCAGCCGCGCGACGATCCGCCGCGCGGTGTCGAGCGACGACAGGAAGCCCTCGCGCGGATGCCAGACGAGCGTCGGCACGTGGATCTCGGGAAGCAGGTCGGAGACGTCGGCCGCGAGGAGCGGCGCCACGAGGGCGGAGGACTCCTCGGGCGTGCGCGACGCGCGGTGCACCTGGGCGGCGAGGCGGGCTTCCTTGCTCGACCAGCCGTGGATCGTGCTCGCCAGCGTCTCGATCGCGAGGGCGTAGTCCGTCTGCAGGCGGTCGATGATCGTCGCCCCCGGGAGTCCGCGGAGGTCCGCGCCCGACGCCACGGCGGTCGTGAGCACCAGGCGCGTGACGCGCGAGCCCCAGCGGTGCGCGAGCGTCAACGCAAGGATCGACGCCGGGCCGCCGGAGAGGATCGCGAAGCGGTCGAGGCCGGCGTGCTCGACGATGGCCTCCCAGTCCTCGCACCAGCGCTCGATCGACTGCTCGACGGGCCCACGCTGCGAGAGCCCCGTCCCGCGTGCGTCGGTCCGCACCACGGTGAAGCGCTCGGCGAGCCACTCGAGCCGCCGCCGCGCGCTCGGCACTTCGAGATCGAGGTCGAGCTGTCCCGGGTTCGATCGGAGGACCAGCAGCGCCGGTCCCGAGCCGATGACGGAGTAGGCGATGCGCGTCCCGTCGGCGGAGACGAGGTGCTCGATGGTCGACGACATCGGGCCAGAATGCATACACGGCCGCCCGGGCCGCGTCGATCGTGCGCGGTGCGCAAGTGCTAGGGCGAAGCGGCGGCGATGACGCGAGTTTGACGATCGCGTTACGGTGCGCGAAGGAGTCGCGCATGCAGAAGGACCTCTACCGAAGGGTCGGCGAGAACCGCTTCCGCGAGTCCGTGGGCCTCTACTACGAGGACTTCGAGCCCGGCACGACGATCGAGCACCGTCCGGGGCGCACGATCACCGAGGCCGACAACGTGTGGTTCACGAACCTCACCATGAACCCCCACCCGCTGCACTTCGACGCGCACTTCGCCGGCCACACCGAGTGGAAGAAGCCGCTCGTGAACAGCTGCCTCACCCTCGCGATGGTCACGGGAATGAGCGTCACGTCGACGAGCCGCAACGCGGTCTCGAACCTCGGCTGGGACAAGGTCCGCCTCACGGCGCCGGTCTTCGTCGGCGACACGATCTACGCCGAGTCGACGATCCTCTCGAAGCGCCCCTCCGACACCCGCCCTGGTCAGGGCGTCGTCACCGTCGAGACGAAGGGCGTGAAGGAGGACGGCACCGTCTTCATGACCTTCGAACGGACCTTCCTCGTCTACACCCGCGCCGCCGCCCCCCACGGCTCCGCAGGGTATTGATCCGGCCCAAGACTCCGTCTTGGGCCGGGGGCGCGAGTGGAGCGTGCGGTCCCGCGCGACCGGCATGTCGCGGCCGGCAAAGCCGGCGCGACATACGTGGGACGCACGACGAGCGTCGCACGCTTCACTCCCCTACCAAGACGCGCCAGCGCGAGAGCGCCGCGCGCGCGTAGCGTCGCGCGGTCGGGGGGCAGGGCGCAGGCGCCTGCGAAGCGGCGCGACGAAATGTCGGACCCCTGACGTGCTGCGTGTGTCGTCGCGCGGCGGAGCCGAAGCCGGAGCCCTGCCCCCCGACCGCGCGGCCCCGACCCGCCCCTACGGCGACTCGACGAGCTGCAGCGTCCCGATCATCGACGAGCTCTGCGGTCCCGGGAAATCGGCGAGCCCGAGTGAAAAGCGCACGACCGGCTTGACCCGCCCGGACCTTGCTGCGAGGGGCAGGGGGTGGACTACCGCCGCCGGGTGATCGTGATCACCGGCGCCTCCTCAGGCATCGGACGGCAGGTGGCGCTCGACTTCGCCGCCCGCGGCGCGTCGGTCGTCCTGGTGGCGCGCCGCGCCGAGCTGCTCGCGGACGTTGCGCGCGCGTGCGTCGCCGCGGGCGGGACGGCCCTCGGCCTCGCGGGCGACGTCGCCGCCGAGGGCTTCGTCGAAGACGTGGTCGCGC
This sequence comes from Candidatus Eisenbacteria bacterium, assembly GCA_035577985.1. NCBI lineage: Bacteria > Candidatus Eiseniibacteriota > Candidatus Eiseniibacteriota bacterium. The sequence goes on along the minus strand of DATJZY010000175.1, from coordinate 7,731 downwards.
GCACGCTGGCCGAATTCGGGCGCCTCGACGTCGTGGTCAACAACGCGGGTATTCCGAAGCACAAGCAGTTCTTCGACGTGACGCCGCGCGACGTCGAATACACGCTGCGCGTGAACCTCGTCGCGCCGGCGCGCCTCATCGTCGCCGCGTTGCCCGCGATGCTGCGACAGGGCGAAGGGTGGGTGGTGAACGTCTCGTCCGTCGCCGGGAAGCTCCCGCCGCCGCGCGAGGCCGTCTACGCCGCGTCGAAGTTCGGCCTGACGGGTCTGACGGAGGGCTTGTGGCTCGACCTCGAAGGCTCGAACGTGCACGCGGCGGTCATCCACGTCGGACCGATCGATACCGACATCTGGCAGAAGACGGACGAGCCGACCGCCTTCCAGGGAAAGAAGCTACCGCCGTCCGCCGTCTCGCGTGCCGTCTTCCGCGCCATCGAGCGCCGCAAGCACGAGGTGTGGGTTCCCGGCCGCATGCGGCTCGCATGGTGGCTGCGGATCTGCCTGCCGGGCGTGTTCCGACGTGGCGCCGCGCGGTGGGATCCCGTGCCACACGAGGCGATCCTGGCAGCGCGACAACGTTCCTAGGTGTCCGGCGGACGAGCGGGCGTTTCGCGCGCGACGTTTCGGCTGCGTGCATTCACCCAGGGTGCGCGATCCGAAGCAGATCGGATCGACCACGCTCTCGGCAAGGTGCCGGACACGCAGGGGACGTCGCGTGGCATGCGCCTTGCGTTGCATCCCATCGAACGTCCTCAGCCTCGTGAAGTGATACTCGGCTGATCTCACGGCCCGGTCGGCGCTACTCGTCGGCCGGGCCGTGCCACGTCCGGCGTGCGCCCAAGCGAAGGGATCGTGATGGCCGTGTCCTCGACGAGCCCCACGTGCGCGACGTCCACGTCGCGCGCGCGCCGCACGAGGTACTCGTCGGGGACGAGGCCTCCGATCGTCGCCGTACCGTCGCCGTCGGCAGTCGCGGACGCCACGGTCGCGAGCGCGCCGCCGTACTGAGGCGAGACGAGCGACGCGGTCTCGCCGGCACCGAGGCCGCGCACCGTGAGCGTGAAGGCGAGCGGCAGCTCGCCCGCGTCCTCGCCATAGGACGTCGTTCCGTCGGAGAGGCCCGACGGCGGATTCCAGGTGGGATCGGCCACCGTCACGACGTGCGCGTTCGATGCGACGAGCCGCTTGCCTCGGCGCAGCTCGAGCTCGACCAGGTAGAACCGTACGAGCTCCGGACCTGCGGGCGCATCGAACACGACCACGGCGGCGCCCTCGGGCGGCGAGCCGCCGTCGGCGTCGACCGCGACGCGGGCACGTCCCGACGCGAGCGCCTCGCCCACCGGCGTCGCGCCGGCGCGCCGCACCGTCGTGACGACCGGCTGGACCGGCGCCGTGCCGGGGACGTCGAGGAACAGCCGGCGCGGGTCCTGGTACGGCGGATCGGGAAAATCGACGACGCCGCGCAGGACGTACGCGTCGGACACGCGCCCGACCCGCCACGTGAGCGTCGCGCGGAGGCGCCGGTGCACGTCGTTCGCGACCCAGACGGGCAGGGCGACGTGCTCGCCGGGTGCGTACACCGGCTTCGGCACCTCGGTCGTCACCAGCACGGGCGCGTAGGCATCGCGCACGGTCGCGGCCGCGGCCGACGGCACGTCGAACTGATCGTAGACGCCGAAGTAGCCCTGGTCCCAGTAGTCGCGGAACTGGAAGAAGCGGAGACCGGCGGTGGGGCGGTAGCGATCCTTGCGGTAGTGCTCGATGTAGAACTTCAAGAACGCCCGCTGGTAGAGCTGCGAGGCGAGGGCGAAGTCCTGGAAGCGGTCGTAGTCGGCGGCGCTCCCGACGTACGCTTCGAGCGTCGCGACCGTGCTGGTGTGGAAGAGCCACTCCCGGAGCCACGGCACGAGCTCGGTGGGATTCGTCGGGTTCGCGTCGGTGAACGTCGTGGCGCGCGTCTCGCGATCGGGCGGGAAGAGCCGATCGGGCGGCATCCAGCGCTTGGCCGAGAACGGCCAGACGTGGCTCCCGAACTCGGTGAGCAGCGCGATCGGCCGCGTCGACTCGGCGAGGCAGATGGTGCGCGTCGGATCGAGCCCGACCAGATCGTAGAAGGAGCACAGGAGGTAGCCGCTGTACTGGTGCGAGTCGCCGACGCCGGCGGCGGCCTTCACCGGCCGGGTCGCGTCGATGCCCGTGACGACGTCGACGACGCGCCGATCGAGGCGGCGGTTGAAGGTGGCGAGGGCCTGCGCGGTCGTGAGGACGGGTCCCAGCACCTCGGCGAGCTCCCAGGCGGGCTCGTTGTGCGCCACCCAGTGGACGATCGCCGGGTGGTTGTAGAGGAGGTAGACCATGTCGGCGGCGAGGAGGCCCGCCGTGTCGACGACCCGATCGGCGATCGCCGTCTGCCCGGTCGCGGTCGGAAACGCGCTGCCGTCGGGCTGGCACCCGAACACGAAGCCGATGTCGTTGTAGGTCCACTGGAGCTCGAAGTCCTGGACGATGCTGATGCCGGCGGCGTCGGCGGCGTCGTAGAACACGGGTGGCGCGATCTGGACCGCCATGCCGATCTGGTTCGCGTTGATGCCGCGCAGGAGCTGCATGTAGCGCTCGGCGAACGGGCGATCGACGCCGGCCGTCCATGCGTTCGGATCGACGGCGGCCCCCTTCACGTAGATGCGCTCGCCGTTGACGAAGCGCTGGAAGAGGGGCTTCGCGGGCTCGCTCCCACGCGGCGCACGCGGCGCGACGTAGTCGAACTCGTCGGCGCACGCGGGGTCGGTCGGCACGCCGGCGAAGCGATCCTCGCAGCGGTCGGAGTAGTGCGCGAGCGAGCGGATGCCGAAGCCGTCGGTGCGCGTGTCGCTCGGGCCGTCGAAGGTGACGGTCGTCGTGGCCGAATAGACGACCGGGTCGCCCAGCTCGGGATTGCCGGCCGGAAACCACGGCCGCACGCCGTGCAGCCGCGCCGTCAGCTCGAACGCGTTCGCGCCGGGGTGGAGCGACACGCGCGCGGCCACGCCGGTCCGTGACCGGCCACCGCGATGCTTCACGCCCGGGCCGTCGACGGTCGTCGTCACGACGACGACCAGATCGACGTCCGAGCGATTGGTGAGCGTGTACGCGAAGCGCGCGTCGGCGCTGCGGCGCCCCTTCGGGCGGGCCGTGACGAACGTCCAGTCGATGCGGACGGGCCCGGTCGGGAGGAGCGAGACCGGGCGCGCGATTCCGCCCGTGTGGAGCCACTGCTTGGTCGGCGCGTCGAAGTTGTCGTTGTTGCCGCCCGGGCGTCCGTCCCAGTAGCCCTTCGTCCCGTCGAGGACCGTCTTGAGATCCGTGCCCGCGCCCGTGCCCTGGCCGCAGGAGAGCACGCCCGGATCGAGCGGCTTCTGCACCCGGACGGCGAGGACGTGGGTGCCCGCGGCCGTCGTCGGCGGGAGGTCGAAGGCGAACGGGTTGAAGGTGCCGAGGTGCGAGCCGCCGCTGGCGAGCAGCTCCCCGTCCCACCAGACGTCGGCCCGGTAGTCGACCGCCTCGAACAACAGCCGCAGGCGGCGTGTGCCCCCGACGACGTCGTCGGGCACCGTGACGCGCGTACGGTACCACCCGAAGTGAAAGGCCATGGCGCTGCCGCGGCCGCCGAGCTCGTCCTCGGGGATCTGCCGCATGTAGTGGCCGGGCACCGCGAGCGCGCGCCAGGGAGTGTCGTCGTAGCCGGGCGCGAACCACTGCTCGACGATGCCCTGGCACACGGTCTCGTCAGCGGTGCAATCGGAATCCTCGAGCCGGAAGCGCCAGTCGCCATCGAGGGAGATCGGCGAATTGCGGACGTCGATCGCGACCGGGGGCAGGGCGCCGCGCAGCCGCTCCACGTCGATCGCCGGCGTCGCGTCGACGACCGGCGCGAAGATCGAGGTGGGCTGGACGGGGAACGTCGTCGTCGGGCTCTCGAAGCGTCCGATGGAGACGTCGGGCGGCAGCTTCGCCGCCTGCGTCACGCCGGCGATCGCGACCGCGAGCGCCGCGCGGACGAGTCTCCCCCCCATGGGGGCGCCGCGTACCGTGGCCGACTCGCGGTTGTCAAAGCGCGACGACATGGGAATGATCCGCCCGCGTGCGCGTCGATCCCATCGCCAAAGTCGGTCGCTGGCACGCCGCTGCGTGCCGCGCGGGCGCGCCGCTCGCCGACGCCATGGCGCTCGCGACCGTCGGGCGCGGCGGCGCGCCGTCGGTGCGCTTCGTGCTCTTGAAGGGCGTCGAGCCGCGCGGGTTCGTCTTCTTCACCGACACGCACAGCCGCAAGGGGCGCGAGCTCGCGGCACGGCCACGCGCGTCGCTCGCCTTCTACTGGGACGCGACCGGCAAGCAGGTGCGCGTCGAGGGACGGATCGAGCGTGTCACCGCCGCGGAAGCGGACGCCTACTGGGCGACGCGGCCGCGTGGCAGCCGGCTCGCCGCATCGGTCTCGCTGCAGAGCCAGCCGATGCCGAGTCACGCCTGGCTGCTCGCCCGCTGGCGCCGCCTGCGTCACGAACTCGGTGGACGCGCCGTTCCGCGTCCGGCGCGCTGGGGCGGGTTTCGGCTCGTGCCCGCCTCGATCGAGTTCTGGACGCGCGGTGCGCACCGCCTGCACCTGCGCGAGGCGTACGTGCGCGGCCGGAGAGGCTGGCGGCGCAGGCTGCTCCAACCCTAGCAGGCTGCCGAAAAACCCCGCCTACTGCGGCGAGCGATCGCTGCGCGAGACGGGCGGCCTCGTCGCTTCGCTGCTCAACGTAGCGCAGAGGCTACGTTTCCGCTGCTCGCTCCTCGGGCGCCCGTCTCACTTTGCGCTCGCTCGCCTCGCTACGGCGCGGTTTTTCGGCAGCCTGCTAGGTCTTGCGGTTGCGGTACAGCTCCGCGTCGACCACGGCAGTCATCGCGGCCTCGTCGAGCCGACCGCCCAGGAAGGCGTTCACGAGGCGCGCGGCCTCGCGCGGGTTCTTCACGGCCTGGTCGTAGCGGAACTCGAGCATCGAGAAGTTCGGACGCTTGCGGACCAGGATCTTCACCGACGCCAAGTGGTTGCGGTAGGCCTCGGCCATCCTCTCGTTGTCGTCGATGGAGCTCTCGCCGCGCCGGTCGAGCATCTTGTTCTGCGAAGCGATCACCTCGTCGAGGTGCCGGCGCATGAAGACGACCAGGTAGAAGTTGTCGTCGGGCAGCTCCTTCAAGAGGAAGGAGATCACCTTGAGCGCCTTGCCCCGACCCTCGCGGACGTACGTCTTGTCCGTCTCCTTCTCGAGATCCTTGACGCGCTCGTATTCGTAGTACCCCTTGGGGTTGTCGACGTCGGCCTGGCGAATCGCGTCGGTCATGATGGGGACCCCGCCGGCCTCCAGCATCTTCATCATCATGGAGGTGCCGGAGCGCGGCAGGCCGGAGACGACGACCACGGGCTCCCCGTACTTCCGCCGCCGCAGGAACTCGCCAAACATGCTCGTCACGTCGATCTCTCGTCGTCTCGATCGGCGGCTACAGGGTGACGCCGAAGCGGTTCTTGAGCGCAAATCCCGCCGCGAGGGAGGCCGCGAAGAACCACAGCAGTATGCCGCCCTCTCCATCGGGGAAGAAGGTGAGGGCGCGCGCCGGGTAGGCGACGTCCACCGAGTACAGCGCCGACGTCGAGGGCATCCCCGGCTCGGCCGGATACAGGAGCGCCTCCCAGCTCTTCGTACGCATCACCGGCACCTTGCGAGGCGTGCCGCCCACGGCGAGGCCCTTTTCGATCACCTGGTCGCCCGCGTGGATCTTCAGCGCGTAGTCGCCCTCCTTCTCGGCGCGCACGCGCCACACGACCTCGCCGTCCGCCGTATGGACCGGCGGCGCGTCGAGAACCACGCCGTCCGGCAGCTCGAGGCGCAGGTCGGTGGGCTTCACGCGCGTGACGGCGGGGTCGAGACGGGCGGTGACCAGCTCGACCGAGCCCGCCGCAATGGGAGCGAGAGCGTAGTGCGCCACCAGCTGCACCAGTACGGCCGTCATCGGCACGATCATCACCAACATGGGCAGCACGTTGTGCGCGAGGTAGAGCACGTTGTGCCCCAGGGCGCGCGCCGTCGAGCCGAGCACGCCCGCGAGGTCGTCGCGGTACAGGACCACCTCGAGGAGGTTGACGACGATGCCGTTCTTGGCACGGGCGATCCCAGCCTGGTTGCTGACCCTCTTGTACACGAGGAGCGCCACGATGCCGGCGAGGATCGGCCACACGAGGAGGTCGAACCATGCCTGCCGGTGGCCGAACGGCGCGAGGACGACGTCGAATAGGGTGCTCGCGACCGCATTGAAAGCGTTCATCGGGATGCCCGCGGCCTAGGAGATGTAGCCGAGACCCTTCAGCTTGGCCCGGATCTCGTCGTCGTTCTTCGAGTCGTCGAAGTGGAGCATCTCCTTCTCGAGGACGTGGGCGACGAACTCGTCGACCGTGGCGTAGCCTGCAACGTCCGCGACTTTCGTCAGGCGGGCGTGGAGGTCCTTGTCGATCTTGACCGATACCGTCTTTCCGAATCCCAACATGGCGACTCCCTTGGTCAGAAGATGGACTTGCCGGACATGCCTTCGTTCAGCGGAAGGCCATACCAGGCGAGAATGGTGGCGGTCACGTCGACGAGGTTGTGTCCCTCGCCGACGACCTTGCGGTTGGACAGCAGAATCCCGGGCACGACCTCGGGATCCATGAGATGGTTGCCGGACCAGCGCGACCTGTTGTCGGCGATGACCTCCGGCGTCACCTCCCCGAGCGTCGTCTCGTCGGATGCGCCGTAGCCGACGTCGTAGCCGACGACCAGGTCGGGCGCTTCGGCGACGCGGCTGCCGTGGTACGCGTCCTTGCCGCGGATGACACGGCGGACGATGGGCTTGCCGTCTGCTGGATCGGTGAACGCACGGAGCTCGTCCGAGAGCCTGGCCATGACGCCGTCGGCTTCCGCCGGGGAGACGATCCCCTGGGCCTCCCGGCCCGCGAGATTCAGGTAGATGCTGTTGAAGCCGATCCCGTAGGCGCGCGTCTTCGTCCAGTCGACGTCGCCGTTGGCGATGCGGCCGACCTGCTTGCCGTCCTTCAAGACGAGCCAGCCGTGGTCGCGCAACCAGGCGTCGAGATGGATCTCGCGCGTGAAGGGCTGGAAGCCGTGGTCCGACATCACGACGAGGAGCGCGTCTGGGGGCAGGCGGGCGCGCACCTCACCCAGCAGGCCATCGACGTGACGGTAATAGCCCTCGATGTCGTCCGCGTGCACGCGAGCGGCTGCGTCCTCACGAGCCGGGTGGGGGGGCGCGTCGGGATACTTGGGATCCTTGTGGCGCCACAGCATGTGGCACTGCAGGTCGATGTCGGAGAGGTACACGAACGTCGTGTCGCCGCGATCGAAGCGTGACAAGGCGACGTCCAGCATCGTCTGCTCGTCCTTCTGCACGAGCGCAACCTGTGACACGTAGTCGTCGTCCGTGAACATCTTGTCCTTGAGGGCGTTCGTGTCCTCGGGCATCCCCTGCGTGTAGAAAGGGCCGAGCAGACGGGCCAGCTCGGGGGCGAAGCGCGACGGCGTCGAGATCTCCTGGGCGGGCGCCACGGGAGAGATGTTGACCGGCGACGCATAGACCTGGAAGCGCGGCCGCAGCTCCTTCGCGTAGAAACGCACCATGCCGGTGAACGGCATGAGGCCGGCGGGCAGGCCGTGGAAGCGCACTTCCA
>DATJZY010000174.1 GCA_035577985.1 Candidatus Eisenbacteria bacterium | reverse complement strand
GCGATGGCGGCGACCGTGAACGGGCTCGTGCTCTCGAAGCTGCGGGCTTTCGGAGCGACGTTCTTCATCTTCAGCGACTACGCGCGCCCGGCCATCCGACTCGCGGCGCTGATGGAGCTTCCCTCCATCTTCATCTTCACGCACGACGCCATGGGCGACGGCGAGGACGGCCCGACCCATCAGCCGGTGGAGCAGCTGCTGTCCCTGCGTGCCATTCCCGGGCTGGTCACGCTCCGGCCGGGGGATGCCAACGAGGTGGTGGAGGCGTACCGGGTCGTGATGCAGATGCGTCATCGGCCGGCGGTGCTGGCGCTCTCACGCCAGCCCCTGCCGACCCTGGATCGGACGAAGTACGCGTCGGCGTCGGGCGTCGCGCGCGGCGCCTACGTGCTCGCCGACGCCCCGGGCGGGAAGCCCGAGGTGATCCTGATCGCGTCGGGCAGCGAGCTGGGCCTCGCCGTGGAGGCCCACGAGCAGCTGCGCGTCGAGGGCGTTCGCTCGCGTGTCGTGTCGATGTCGTCGTGGGAGCTCTTCGACGAACAACCGCGCGAGTATCGGGACGGCGTCCTGCCGCCGGAGGTCACGGCGCGCGTCGCGGTGGAGCAGGGCTCGACGCTCGGCTGGGAGCGATACGTGGGTGCGCGGGGGCACGTCATCGGCATGAAGACGTTCGGCGCCTCGGCGCCGCTCAAGGAGCTGCAGAAGAAGTTCGGCTTCGAGCCGGAGCGCGTGGCAGCGGTGGCAAGGAGCCTCCTCGCTCTGAGGTGAGGCAATGCCCATCCGCATCCTCTGCGTGAACAGCGGGTCGTCGTCGCTCAAGGTGGCACTCTACGAGGATGAGGTCCGCGTCGCATCGAGCGCGGTCGAAGGGATCGGCCTCGGCGAGGGGCGGCTCACGGTCCGCGACGCGGGTGCACGGGTGGTCCGCGACGAGCCGGGTGCGTTCCACGATGCCCATGCGGCGCTGCGCGCGGCGCTCGCCGGAGCGGCGCTCCCTCCCCTCGACGCCGTCGGCCATCGCGTCGTCCATGGTGGAGCCAATCATGCCGCGCCGGAGCGAGTGACACCGCAGCTCGTCGCCGCGCTCCTGAACCTCGTGCCGCTCGCCCCGCTCCACCTGCCTGCGGCGCTCGCCAGCATCGATGCCGTGAGCGCCCACTTCCCGGGGCTCCCCCAGATCGCGTGCTTCGACACCGCCTTCCACCGGAGGATGCCGGCGGTCGCGCAGCGCCTGCCGCTGCCACGCACACTTCGGGCGAAGGGCATCCAGCGCTACGGGTTTCACGGCTTGTCGTACGAATACGTCGTCGCCACCGTCGGCGCCGCTACGCTCGGCCGCGCGGTCATCGCGCACCTGGGCAACGGCGCCAGCCTCGCTGCCGTGCGCGACGGGCTTCCCGTCGACACGACGATGGGCTTCACGCCGACGGGCGGTCTCATGATGGGAACGCGGAGCGGCGACCTCGATCCCGGCGTGCTCGTGCATCTGCTCGCGCACGAGCGATTCGATGCCGGCACGATCGAACGTCTCGTCGACCACGAGTCTGGACTCCTCGGTGTGTCGGGCACGACGTCTGACATGAAGGCGCTTCTCGAGGCCCGCGCGACCGAGCCTCACGCCGCCGAGGCGGTCGAGCTCTTCTGCTACGTGCTCCGCAAGCACATCGGCGCGTTCGCAGCGGTGCTGGGTGGGATCGACACGCTCGTCTTCACCGGCGGGATCGGCGAACGCGCCGCTCCGGTGCGCGAGGAGACGTGCCGCGGCCTCGAGCATCTCGGCGTCCGGATCGATCGCGAGCGGAACGCGCGGCACGATCCGGTGGTCAGCGCAGCGGGAAGCGGTTGCACCGTCCGGGTCGTGCGCACCGACGAGGATCTGATGATCGCGCGCCACACGCGCGCGCTGCTCTCGGCTTCGGCGGGGTAGCGGATGGTGGCGCGATTCCTATGACGTCGAAACGAGGAGGCATCTGATGAGAACGGAAACGGGTCCGCTGTCCGCCGAGGAGCTGCGCAAGACGGACGCCTACTGGCGGGCGGCGAACTACCTGTCGGTCGGCCAGATATACCTCTACGACAACCCGTTGCTGAAGGAGCCGCTCGAGCGGGCGCACGTGAAGCCGCGCCTGCTCGGCCATTGGGGGACCACGCCGGGCCTGAACCTCCTCTACGTGCACTTGAACCGGGTCATCAAGAAGCACGACCTGAACATGATCTACGTCATCGGTCCGGGACATGGTGGGCCATCGCTGGTCGCCAACGCGTACCTCGAAGGCACGTACAGCGAGGTCTACCCTGGCATCGGCCGGGACGTGGACGGGATGAAGAAGCTGTTCAAGCAGTTCAGCTTCCCAGGCGGGATCCCGAGTCACGTCGCACCCGAGACGCCAGGCTCCATTCACGAGGGCGGCGAGCTGGGGTACGCCCTGTCACACGCTCACGGCGCTGCCTTCGACAACCCGGACCTGATCGTCGCCTGCGTCGTCGGTGATGGCGAGGCCGAGACGGGGCCGCTGGCGACCGGCTGGCATTCGAACAAGTTCCTGAACCCGGCGCGCGACGGCGCGGTGCTGCCGATCCTCCATCTGAACGGCTACAAGATCGCCAATCCGTGCTTCCTCGCGCGTATTCCGCGCAGCGAGCTGCAGAGCCTCCTCGAGGGCTATGGCTACGCGCCGCACTTCGTCGAGGGCGACGAGCCGGTGAAGGTGCATCAGGAGCTGGCCGCCACGCTCGACGCGGTCGTGGCCGACCTCAAGCAGATCCAGCTCGACGCACGGACGAAAGGTGTCACGAAGCGGCCGGTCTGGCCGATGATCGTCCTCCGCACGCCGAAGGGCTGGACCTGTCCGAAGGAGATCGACGGCAAGAAATGCGAGGGTTACTGGCGCGCCCATCAGGTGCCGATGGCCGACATGGACACGCCGGAGCACGTTCGCATCCTCGAGGGCTGGATGAAGAGCTACAGGCCGGAGGAGCTGTTCGACGCGGCAGGCCGGCTCGAGCCCGACCTCGCCGCGCTCGCGCCGAACGGCCATCGGCGGATGAGCGACAATCCGCACGCCAACGGCGGACTCTTACTGAAAGATCTCAAGCTGCCCGACTTCCGGAGCTATGCCGTCGACACGCCGAGCCCCGGGGCCGCCACGGCCGAGGCCACGCGCGCGCAGGGGACGTTCCTGCGCGACGTCATGAAGCTCAACCTCGACAGCAGCAACTTCCGCCTGTTCAGTCCCGACGAGAACAACTCGAACCGCTGGCAGGACGTCCTCGAGGTCACCACCCGCTGCTACATGGCCGAGATCTACCCCGACGACGACCACCTGAGTCCTGACGGGCGCGTGATGGAGGTGCTGAGCGAGCACCAGTGCCAGGGGTGGCTCGAGGGATATCTCCTGACGGGCCGCCACGGCTTCTTCAGCTGCTACGAAGCGTTCATTCACATCATCGATTCGATGTTCAACCAGCACGCCAAGTGGCTGAAGGTGTGTCACGACATTCCCTGGCGCCGGTCGATCGCGTCGCTCAACTACCTCCTCTCGTCCCACGTCTGGCGGCAGGATCACAACGGCTTCAGCCATCAGGATCCCGGCTTCATCGACCACGTCGTGAACAAGAAGGCCGAGGTGATCCGCGTCTACCTGCCGCCGGACGCGAACTGCCTCCTCAGCGTGACCGACCACTGCCTGCGGAGCCGCAACTACGTGAACGTGATCGTGGCCGGAAAGCAGCCCGCGCCCGTGTGGCTGACGATGCACCAGGCGATCGAGCACTGCACCGCCGGCCTCGGCATCTGGGAGTGGGCGAGCAACGACAAGGGCAGCGAGCCCGACGTCGTGATGGCTTGCTGCGGCGACGTGCCGACGCTCGAGACGCTGGCGGCGGTCGACATCCTCCGCCAGCACGTGCCGGAGGTGAAGATCCGGGTGATCAACGTGGTGGACCTGATGAAGCTCCAGCCGTCGAGCGAGCATCCGCACGGCCTGAGCGATCGTGATTTCGACGTGCTCTTCACCAAGGACAAGCCGATCATCTTCGCCTTCCACGGCTACCCCTGGTTGATCCACCGGCTCACGTACCGGCGCACGAACCACGCCAACCTGCACGTTCGCGGCTACAAGGAAGAGGGAACGACGACGACGCCGTTCGACATGGCAGTGCGAAACGACCTGGACCGCTTTCACCTCGTGTCCGACGTGATCGACCGGTTGCCCCAGCTCGGCTCGCGAGCCGCCTACGCGAAGCAGGCGATCCGCGACAAGCTGATCGAACACGAGCAGTACATCTGCGAGCACGGCGACGACATGCCGGAGATCACCGACTGGCGCTGGGGCCGAGA
>DATJZY010000173.1 GCA_035577985.1 Candidatus Eisenbacteria bacterium | reverse complement strand
TGGCGAAGAACGGCGTCTACATCGCGAACGTCTTCTCGCGCGATCTCTACCTGTGGGACACGTTCCCGGACCACAACGACCTCGTCCGGGGCTACGTTCTCGAGCAGTACTTCGTCGCGACGAACCCCACCCACAAGTTCGCCGAGCTGCGCGCCTTCGGCGGGCTCTCGGGCACGGAGTACGAGACCGGGGCCTCGGCGCAGTTCTTCGAGCGCTACCTCACCGCGCCGGAGTTCAACGACAGCCGCGACTTCCTGCTCGCCTATGAGCTCCAGAAGCGCTTCTTCCTGCATGCGGATCTCGGCCAGATCGAGAAGATCCGTGCCATCGCGGTGCGCGTCCAGGCGGCCGACCCGCGCTTCAAGCCGCTCCGCGACGCGGTCCACAACCAGATGTCCGCTCGGTTGATCCCCGACCTCGCCGCGTACCGCGACAAGCTGCCGCCCGGTCCGACGCGCGCCCAGGTCGACGAGATGATCGCCGAGATCACCAAGCTCACCTCGGCCGACGAGAGCGCGCTCGTGCGCCAGGTGGGCGAGCTGCAGGACGCGACCGTGCGGGCGAAGCTCGGCGCTGTCGTCCCGACGCCGAAGACCCCCGCGGTCGACGCGGTCTCGTCCTTGGCGCAGATCATGAGCCTCGCACGTCAGGCCGTCGCCGCCCGCACGGTCGGCCCCGCCGACGCGCGGCGCCTCGTCGACCTCGACATCACGGCTGCCGCGGCCATCCAGCGGCGCGGCAGCGCGCTGCTCGACGACAAGACGGGTCTCACCGTGGCCCAGTACCTCCAGCTCATGAGCGCCCTCACCGACGCCACCTACGGTGCCGGCCTCCTCACGGCGCGCGAGCGCGCCGCGGCCGGCGACGTGCTGCGCGAGCTCACGTCGACGCCGAAGCCGACCCGCGCCGACTTCCAGCGCAAGCTCCAGGAGGCGGAGCGGGTCGTCGAATGGGCGCAGGGCAATGCGACGCTCGCGTTCGCCGAGGTGTGGTCGCCCTGGACGCTGCTCATGCCGCAGGTCGCCGGCATCCGCGACGACATCCTGCGCGGCTCGCCGCTGCTCCTCTACGGACAGGTCGTGACCCGGCTGACCGACTACGTCGAAGGGGGCGCGCGGACCAGGCACGACATCTTCGGCACGGAGGTGGAGAGCGACGTACGCGCGCTCAATCCGGGGCTCGCGCTCGGCCGCCTGCGGGTCGCGCCGAAGGCCGACTCCTTCAGCCGCGACCAGATCGTCGCCCTGCCGCAGACGCCCGCCGACCTCGATCCCGCGGCTGGCATCCTCACCCAGGGGGAGGGCAACGTCCTCTCGCACGTCCAGCTCCTGGCGCGGGCGCTGGGCATTCCCAACGTCGTCGTGGGCCCGAGCGTCTACCAGAAGATCAAGCCGCACGACGGCCAGCAGGTGTTCTTCATCGTGACACCCGGCGGGCGGGTGATCCTCAAGGACGCCGCCACGATGACGCCGCAGGACCACGCGGTCTACGACGACTTCACGCGCAACCAGCACCGCGCCGCCGACGGCAGCCTCGCGGGGGGCGGACCGCGTCTGCACATCGACCGCACGAAGGTCGACCTCACCAAGAACATGCCGATCGACCTGACGGAGGTCCGGCGCAGTGACTCGGGACGGTTCTGCGGGCCGAAGGCGGCCTACCTGGGCGAGCTGAAGCACCTCTTCCCCGATCATGTCGCGCGCGGGATCGTCGTCCCGTTCGGCGCCTACCACGATCACTACCAGCGGGCCCTGGCGATCGCGCCCGACAAGCTCAAGTCACTCGGCCTCACGAAGCCGGGCGAGCGTCTCGAGGACTTCGTCCAACGCACGTACCACGAGTTCTTCGAGGTGATGATTCCGGCGGGGAAGAACGAGCAGGACCTGTCGGCCTGGATCATGCCGCGCCTCGACGTCATCCGGAACTCGATCCGTCAGACGCCGCTGTCGCCCGACCTCGAGCGCGCGATCCGCGACGGGCTCGACCGCGACGGTCTCCTGCTGCCCGGCGACAAGACCCAGAGCGTCGGCTGCTACGTGCGCAGCGACACCAACGTCGAGGACCTGGACAACTTCAACGGTGCGGGCCTCAACCTGACCGTGTTCAACCGCAAGTCGCTCGCCGACATCTACTCCGGCCTGCGCGAGGTCTGGGCGTCGCCGTTCGAGTTCCGGTCCTTCTCGTGGCGCCAGACCCTCATCGACGACCCGATCTGGGTGCTCTCGTCGGTCGTGATCCTCGAGTCCGTGGCGAACGACAAGTCTGGCGTACTGGTCACGGCCGACGTCAACACCGGGGACCAGAAGGAGATGACGGTGGCGACGTCCGAAGGGCCGAGCGGTGCGGTCGACGGGACGTCGGCCGAGACGCTGCTCTGGTCGCCCGAGGGGGTCGAGCTGGTGACCATGTTCAAGTCCCCGTGGAAGAACCAGCTCCTGCCGACGGGCGGGAGCACCATCGTTCCGTCGAGCGGCAAGGAGTTCGTCCTCGAGCCCGACGAGCTCAAGCAGATCGTGGGCGCCGGTCAGAAGATCACCGCCGAGCTTGCGCCGGTGAAGGACCCGGCCGGGAAGCCGCGCCCATGGGACATCGAGTTCGGCTTCAAGGCGGGCAAGCTCTGGCTGTTCCAATGCCGCCCCTTTCTCGGCAACGACGAGCTGAAGAACATCCCGGCGCTCGCTCCGCTCGAAGTCACGAGCGTCAACAACCGAGCGGAGCTGCTCTCGCTCGGCGACGTCGTCAAGTGAGGATCGTCGAATAGGGCCAGACTCCGGAACGGCTGAAAGAGAAGAGGCATGACACCGACGCGGAACGGTCTGAGACGCGTCCTGCTTCGCGGAGCGATGGTGTGTGCCCTGGCGATGCGGGTGGGACAGGCTCATGCGCAGCAGGCGGCACCCTCCGCGAAGCAAGAGCCGGTCACGGCCATCGACATCCTGCTGGAACCCGACGCCACGATGCTTCGACATGCCGCTGCGAACAACGCTCGTCTGCTCGAGGTCTACCCGAAGGGCTTCGCTCTCGATGCGACGCACACCCCGCACATCACGATGCTCCAGTGCTTCGTCCGCACGGCGGACTTGGACAAGGTATTCGCCGCGGAAGGCAAGGTGTTCGCCGCCGCCAATGTGAGCGCGATGAAGTTGGAGGCGTTCAAATTCTACTACGCCCCAACCGGCCCGACGGGCGTCGCCGGCATCTGCGCGAAGCCGACGCCAGAACTCCTCAAGCTGCAGGCGGACATCATTTCCGCCGCGAAGCCGTTCATGGTGCAAACCGGACCCATCGGCGCGTTCACCGCCCCGCACGACGATCCCGCCACCGACGCGGCCATGGTCCAATACGTGTCGACGTATGTCCCGAAGATGTCCGGCGCGAACTTCAATCCGCACGTCAGCACCGGCGTCGCGCCGAGAGAGTACCTCGACAAGATGCTCGCCGAGCCGTTCGAGCCGTTCACCTTCTCGCTCGCGGGGGCGGCCGTCTACCAGCTCGGCCCGTACGGCACGGCGGCGAAGAAGCTCCAGGATTGGGACTGAGGTAACCGAGGCAGCGCGTGCTCCCGTCGCTTCTCACATTCGGGAAGTCCGACCGCCACCGCTCGCAGGCATACGACCGAGGGAATCTCATCGCTTCGCTCCAGCGGACGAGGGGTTTGCTTCTTGCTTCAACTCTGACATCGGTTGACGGCAACCCCGAACCCAGGAGGGAGAAACGAGCATGGAACGGAAAAGGGAATCGCGAAGAGCGGCCTATGCGTTGGCCGCTATCATGACGCTGGCCTGCGTCGTTCCGACGTATGCGCAGACGCAAGGCATGGAGCGGCGTTCCGGGGCGCGGGCCGGGAAGCAGGCGTGCAAAGCAGGCGACGAGAAGACCCGAGCGGAATGCCGCCAGGGGAAGCGCACCGCGAAGCAGGCCGATCGGCAAGGCAAGACCCCCGCGGCGAATCCAGCGCAGCCCCCCGCCGCGCCGGCGCAGTGACGGTCACCGGAGGCGGCGTCCGACCGGCACGGCGCCCCCGCTAGAGCCGCGATCGTCGCCGGTCTGTCTCAGCTAACGCTGCCCGTCGGCAGGGAGCAGGTGAGCAGTGCCACCGCGAGCACGCCCAGCAACATGGGCGTGAACGCCGTCCTTTTGTGTTCGCCATTGCGGCAGGCTGAACGGATGTGAAAATGGCGACGACGCTACGCCACCACGCTCAGGGTCACGCTCAGCCCCTTCGGTTCACGGTCGCAAGCGCCGGGGGTTGGGAAAGAGTCGTTCCGTGTTGGTCCGCAGCGCTGCAGTCAAGGAGCCGTGCGCCTCGCCGGCTGCGTCGAGACGTTCTGCGGCCATGGCGGCGGCGACCTCCGGGGTGAACGGATAGTCGCTGCCGTAGTGGAGATGCTCGAGCGTCGTGATGGTCAGCAACGCGTCGAGCTGACGGGGCACTGGGAAGCCGGCCAGGTCGTAGTGCAGCCGGGCGACGTCGCGGAGCACGTCGACGGAGGCGTCGACCTCGAGCAGTCGCGAGAAGACGCCCACCCGGTCGACGATCATCGGGAGCGTCGCTCCGGCGTGCGGGATGATGAACTCGACGTCGGTGTGACGAGCGATGGTGCCGCTCAGGACCAGGTTCACGACGGCGCGGGTCGTGTCGAAGAAGAACTCGAGCATCGGCCGGGGCCGCCCGAGCGACGTGTGCTCCCAGCACGCCGGGGAGGTCGGGTGGATGAACACGCGAGCCTCCCGACGGCTCAGCTCCCGGAAGACCGGCTCCCACGACGGATCACCGAGGTAGGTGCCGCCCACGTTGGTGAGCAACACGAACCCGTCGACGTCGAGGTGATCGCAGCAGTAGGCGACCTCGGCCATGGCGGCATCGACGTCGGGCAGCGGCAACGAGGCGAACAGCCCGAACCGCCCCGGATGGTCCACCACGGCGCGCCGGCCGATCTCGTTCATCTCGCGAGCGAGATCACGAGCGGCGATTGCGTCGCCGAAGTAGACGCCCGGCGACGAGATCGACAGGAGCGAGGTGGCGATGTCCAGGCGATCCATCGCGGCCACGTGCTCCTCGATCGACCAGGGCGGCAGCTGCGGGAAGCCGTCCGGCTGGTCGTGCCCTGCCTCGCGCAACGCGGCCCGGTAGGAGTGCGGGAGGTAGTGGGCGTGGACGTCGATCTTCTTCGACACGTTCACACAGCAAGGGACTCGACCCACTCGACCAGGGTATCGACGTAGAGGTCGGGCCGTTCGCCATGCATCGAGTGGCCCACGTCGGGAAACGAGCGATACTCGACCGGTACGCCGGCAGCCCGCAGGAGATCCTGGACCCGCGCCGCCTGCTGGTCGGACATGGCGCCGAACAGGAAGGCCGATAGTCAGGACAAGCCTGAAACGTTGACGGAGCACCTCAATATCAGACGCTCGCCCACCCGCTTGCCCGTGATTCCCCGGCTCGCGCGGCGCTGCGCGTCGCCGACGTCGGCATCTCGGTGGACACGGCCGTGGACATCGCGAAGGAGGCGGCCGACATCATCCTCCTCGAGAAGAGCCTGCTCGTCGTCGGAGACGGCGTCGTCGAGGGCCGCAAGGTCTTCTGCAACGTCCTCAAGTACGTGCGCATGGGTGCGAGCTCGAACTTCGGCAACATGTTCAGCGTCCTCGGTGCCAGCGCCATCCTGCCCTTCGTCCCGATGGCACCGATCCAGATCCTCACCAACAGCCTCTTGTACGACTTCTCCCAGGTCCCGATCCCGACGGACGAGGTCGATCCCGAGCAGATCGCCGGTCCGCGCCCGTGGTCCATGAGCGACCTCACGCGGTTCATCCTCTTCATCGGACCCTGCAGCTCGGTCTTCGACTACACGACGTACTTCATCATGCTCTACGTCTTCGGGTGCTGGGACCCGGGCCGTGCCTCGCTCTTCCAAACGGGATGGTTCGTGGAGTCGCTACTCACCCAGACGCTGATCATCCACGTCATCCGCACGAACCACATTCCGTTCCTTCAGAGTCGCGCGAGCATTCCGCTCATGGCCACGACCGCGGCAATCATGCTCGTGGGCGTCTGGCTTCCATCCTCACCGTTGGGGCCTACGCTCGGCATGACGCCGCTCCCCCATCTCTATTGCCCCCTCATCGCCTTGACGCTCCTCGCGTACGTGGTGCTGACGCAGCTCGTGAAGACGTGGCTCTTGCGGCGCCGGTGGATCTGAGGGATCGATGGCCGTTAGGCGTGAACAGCTCGCGCTCGGCCGAATCACGGCAAGTGGCGGTGTCGCTGGCCGGGGGCCGGCAGTACTACCTGATCAGCAAGAGCGCGGCGGATCTCGCTGGGTGTAGGGGAAGGGTCGTGGCGAGCGATCATGCGGATGATGCGCGCTTCATCGAGCGCGTCGTGGCTGGGAGGACCTTACAAGCTGATCATGGAGGCCAAGGCAGACAAGGAGCAGGCCTTGGAGAAGGTGAGGGGGCAGGGCGACGGGACTCCGTGAGCGCGCCATCTGCCGGTCTGGGGCCGTTCACTGCACGCCGGGCGGCAACAGGTACACCATCAGCGCCAGCACGCTGACGAACCACGCCGAGCGCCCGCTGTTCGTCACCAGCGCCGCGGTCAGTGTCGCTATTCGATCGCTCGTCGGTCGATGAATTCGCGCATCACACCCAGTACCTCCGGCAGGTGCGTCAGGAAACCGATGTGACTCGTCGGGTACCAGTGAATCGCGGGCTTTCCCCAGCGCCTCCACAACCGGCGGACGATGCGCGGGTCGAAGAAGCGATCTTCCGAGGCGGCGAACATGAGGACACGGTCCGCCGGCAGCCTCGGCCGCAATTCGTCCCACCCGACGCCTCGCGCGAAGTCGTCGAACTGCTGCTTGCGCCAACCGAAAGACCTGAGGTCGTGCCGCATCTTCGTGAGCACGGGTGCGTCACTCACCAGTGCGGCGAGGTCCATGTGCGCGATGAGCGGCACGGCAAACGCGAAGCGTCCTTCGAGGCAGGCCAAGATCAACGTCAGCGTGCCTCCGAGGCTCAGTCCCGCCACTCCGACCGGCCGGGCGTCCTCCGCGAGCAGCCACCCGAGCAACGTCCGCGCGTCGAGGAGCGTCTGGCGTAGCGCCTCGAAGCTGCGCACCAGATCGGCCGTCCAGTAGAACTCACCGCTGAAACGCGAGGCCCGGGGCGCACGGCGACCGTGATAGGGAAGCTGCATCTGGATGACCTCGACGTTGAACTGCAGCGCCATCGTGGTCAGCAGGGCGAGCTCTTCGACGAAGGTCTCGGGCTGCAGGTAGCCGTGCAGATATAGAAGACGCGGGCGACCGCGGGCGGCGGCCGGCCGAATGCGACGCGCATAGACGTGGCGCGTTTCGCGGTAATCCCGGAGGTACCTTCGGTCGAACTTCGGCTCGAGCGGCACATGGAGGGAACGAAACGCGAGATCTTCGCTGAGGAGGTCGCCAACCCGCCAGCGCGCCGTCACCGTCACCGCGGGCACCGCCGCCGGCGCCGGGAAAAGCTCTTCGAGCGGGCGTCCGACATAGGCACCGACGTCGGCGAGCGTGTTCGCCACGGGGTTCGCGACGACCTGCAGGAGCTCAGTCAGCCCCCCGATCACGAGGTCCGGATGCAGGACGGCCGCGCCGTCTCGGCGCGCGGCGGCACGTGGTCGGTGCGCGCGCGGCGTTCGATTCGGTGTCGAGTTCTTCGTCGTCAGCCCTCCGTCGCCCGTTGCGACCGGTCACGCATCGAGCGGCCACTCGTGCACGGGCCGTCCCGACGCGGCGTGCTCGAGATAGCGCACCACCAGCTCGCGGAGCGCGGCCTCCCGCGGGGCGTGTCCCTCGAGCCTGGCAAGCGTCTCCAGTTGCCAGACGGCGCCGGTCCGGCGCTCCGCCACGCGAACCGCCACGACGTTCAGGAGCGCCATCGACTCCTCCTGCTCGATGCCGGCTCGCGCGAGCGCGTCCTGCGCGAGCGGAAGCAGCTCCGCGATCAATCGCGCCGCCGGTACGAGGCGTGGCGACGGTGGGTGCAGCGACGGCCAAAGCAGATCGGCGTCGAGGCCGCGGCGCGCAGCCTCGTAGAAGTTGCGCCGACACTGCCCGAACGTGAGCGCGCTCACCATCCGCTCGCCTTCGGCGGCGAGGGCCAAGGTGAGCCCGATCAGGAACGCCGCGTTTGCCGTCATGTCGATCACCGACGGGCCGGCGGGAAGCGCACGCAGCTCGATGCGCAAGTGCCCACCATTCGTCGCATCGTACACGGCGCGATTCCAGCGCCACACCGTTCCGTGATGCAGCCGAAGCTCGTCGAGCGCGGGCGTGCCGCCGTCACGCACGAGGGCGATCGGGTCCTCCGGGGCTACGAGCGGCAGCAGCGGCGGATGGAGGGCGACACTCTCGGCGAACAGCTCGTGCGCGCCGCGACGAACCCAGCCATGGCCGAACGACACGCGACCGGGGCGCCAGTCCTCCTCGGCGGTCGCGATCCGTTCGTCGACGGCCTGTCGGAAGAGGGCGACGCGCGTTTCGGCCCACAGCCGATGCCCCAGGAACAGCGGCGAGTTGCCCGCCGCCGCCAGGACCGGTGCAGTCGCGATCTGCGCCGCGTTGAACGTGGCGGCGAATTTGGCGGGCTCGACCCGCAGGTGGATCTGTAAGGAGGTGTTGGCGCCCTCGAAGGTCACGTCGTCGCACAGCACGTCGAGGGGGTCGGGGCCGTCGATGCGGATGCGGAAGGGCTCTTGCCGAAGTCGGCGAAGGCCGATCGAGAGGGCGCGGTAGCGGTGGGAGTCGGTGAGCATGCCGGGCCGGAGGTCGCCGGCCACCAAGGTCGGCAGGATGCCGATCGTGATCGGCCGCCCGCCGAGCGGCGCAACGGCCCGGGTGACGGCGGTAAGACCGTCGGAGAGCTCTGCGGCGAGCGCGCCGAACGCCCGCCCGGCGAATCGCACCGGGCGTGTGTTGATCTCGAGGTTGAATCGATCGATCTCCAGCGCCACGCGCGGGTCGAGCGCGCTCGCCAGGACGGCCCGATTCACCGGCAGCGGCCGCCCGCAGTCGTCCACGAGGCTCAGCTCGAGCTCGGCGCCGAGCGTGGCAGGCCCAGCGCCGAAGCTCGGGCGCGCCAGGAGGAGCGCCAGCGCGTCGAGGCTCTCCTCGAGACGCGCGGCGAAGCTCGTGCGATCCGCGTCGGAGAACTCCTCACGCGTGATCTCCACGCCCATGGCCGCGATGTACCAGTACCCATCCGGCGCACCAACTGGCCCCGTGCGAGGCGTCGTGCGCAGCGGAAACGGCCGCACTCGTGATCAGCGCGAGGTCCCGCCGAGTGCGGGGAAGAGTCGTTCCGTGTTGGTCCGCAGGGCTTCGGTCGACGCGCCGTGCGCCTCGCCGGCTGCGTCGAGACGTTCTGCGGCCATGGCGGCGGCGACCTCCGGGGTGAACGGATAGTCGCTGCCGTAGTTGATCGATCGATCAAGCGTCTGTCAATGGTTGTCCCCCATCCTTCGACCACACGAGCAGCCCTCCGAGCAGGCCCGCGACGAGGAACAGCGCGGGAACGTCGCCCAGGAGGTGCCCGTGATGCTCGGCCGGCATCGATTGCACCGCCATGATGCCGCCGTGCACGACGCTCGACCACACCGTGAACCAGATCAAGCTGCGATGGGCCTGTGGGTCTCGGGACGCGATCAACAGGAAGACTCCGAGGGTGGCGTAGATCCCGACGATCATCATGAAATACTGCGAGTCGTGAGGAGCGCCGGCGTGCCAGGCCCAGCCCGACGGCCAGACGACCGCCAGTGGGTAGACCAGGAGAAAGATGGTGCCGAACACGGCGAGCGCGGGCTTCAAGAGCGCTTGAGCAGACATCCAGGGGTCCCTCCTTTCGGGTTGCTGCATGAGCTCTACGACCATCTGCCGGACGACGCGAGGCCTCGCTCTGCCGACGCAGGCTTGTCTTCGACCACGAGCGACAGCGCCTCGGCGTCGATGTCGTACATGTAGCCGTAGATCGCCGCTCGTCGGGGGGTGCCGGGCGACATTCTGATCAGGCGCACGTCGTGCGTGAGCGAGCTCACGTAGTCCGTGATGCAGATGCTGTCGCCGGGGTAGAGGGAAGCGATGTCCGTGCCCTGCTCGCGCGCGTACGCCTCGACGATCCCGTCGGCCGTGAACGACGTCGCACCGCAGTAGGTGTGATGCACGACGACGACGCGCTCGATGCCGAAGAGGTGCTGCGCGACCGTCACCGAGCGCAGCGCGTCGATCGCACGTCCGCCGGCGACGACGACCTCGAACAGCGTCGTCGTGGACGCGATCTTCTTCCCCGTGTCGCCTCTCACGATCTTCCCGGGAAAGACGTCGCCGAACTCCCTGGCGACGGCGGCGGGAATGCCGGTGGCGCGGGGGTCGTAGCAGTAGACCACGACGGTCCGCAGCGGCACTGCCTTCGCGAATGCCCGCCGGAAGGCCCGCTCGTCGTAGTCGGGCTGTCTCGAGAATGCGTATCTGTCGAACTCGTGCGCGCACTCGGTCATTGGGCGTCTCCTTTCACCTGGTTGCGAGGCCGTCCGTCCGGTTCCGAGAATGCCGATTGCCGTCAATCGTTCCTCCGGCGCGAACTATCGGGTCGCCGTGCTGCACAGACAATCGAATTGTTCTCAACGTCCGGTTGAGAGATTCTCGAACGACGCCGGGTTCCACACCGGCACTCGGGCGCAACGAGAAATTGCCGGAGCCCGCGCGGCACGGCATGATCGCGCCGCAAGACCGGGACGATCGCAGGGAGCCGGCGATGGCGAAGGATCTACCCCCCCTCAACGCCCTTCGCGCCTTCGAGGCGGCGGGTCGTCATCTGAGCATCACCAGGGCTGCAGACGAGCTGTGCGTCACGGCAGCCGCCGTCAGCCATCAGGTGAAGACCCTGGAGGACTACCTCGAGGTCCGGCTCTTTCGTCGCAGCGGCAACGCGCTGCTTCTGACCGACGCCGGGCAAGCGTGTCTCCCCGGTTTGCGTGCGGGCTTCGCCGAGCTGGAGCGCGCGATGGACGCGCTGCGCGAGCACGATCTCCGCGGTGCGTTGGTCTTGAGCATTGCGCCGGTATTCGCCACCAAGTGGCTCATCCCGCGGCTCGACGGTTTCCACGCGACACACCCGGACATCGACGTGCGGATCTCCACCTCGATCGAGCTCGTGGACTTCGAGCGCGACGGCATCGACGCAGCGATACGGGTCGGGCGCGGCCGCTACCCCGGTCTCGCCTCTCATCGCCTCTTCGGCGAAAGCGTGGTGCCGATGTGCAGCCCGGGGTTGCTGAAGGGCAAGCACCCGCTGGCGTCACCGGAGGATCTTCGCCACCACGTGCTGCTCCACTTCGATTGGCCGTCGCAGGAGCAGGTGACGCCGGACTGGGCGACCTGGGTGAGGTCGACGGGAGTGAAGGGCGTCGACGCGACCCACGGACCCCGCTTCACCCAGCCGGACTACGCGATGCAGGCGGCCGCGGAAGGAGTTGGCGTCGTGCTCGGATGGCGCTCGCTCGCGCAGGCGGATCTCGATTCGGGGCGGCTGACCATCCCCTTCGATCTGCCGCTCCAGATGGACGTCGCGTTCTACCTGGTCTACCCCGAGGCTTCTGCGGAGAGGCCGAAGCTCGCCCGCTTTCGGGCCTGGCTGCTGGGCGAGACCATCGCGTCGCGCGAACCCGGCCCGCGCCGGCGGCCGGTATCCGGTCGCGGGCGGCGCAAGGGCCGGGTCGGCCGGAAGCGGGAGAGAGCCAGGGCCGGCGAGTGATGCCGGAGCCCCGTCACCCCGGCGGCGTCAATGGCCGTGCGTCCGTGCTTCGAGGCGCCCGAAGACGCGCTCCGCCCAGGACGCGAACGCGCGATCGAGGTCGGCCCACGTCTCGTGCGGCGGTACGTCGCTCCGGCGCCGGTCGATTCCCTCGGCGAGCAGCACGTTCGTCTGCGCATCGCGGATCTCGCCTTCGATCGACGCGGCGGCGATGAATCGGCGGGTCTCGGCATCGAGCGGGCCGCCGCCCGCCGGATGGGGGCGACCGGTGCCGCGCGAGGCGGTGAGCACGTCGAGCACGGGATCGGATCCCTGCGCTTCGGTGATCGCGAGCCGGATCCGCATCACGCCCGGGCCTGGCGCGTCGACGAATTGGAAGTCCTCGCGCAGGCGGGCACGGACGGCGCTCTGGAAGTCGGTGACCAGCCGGAGCAGGTCCTCCCGCGGCACGGGATCGAGCGCCTTGGGCCCGCTTCGCCACAGCGTGACGGGATCGAGCAGCACCTTGTCGTACGACGTCCAGACGGCCTTCGGGTTGCGATACACGAGCGCAAGCTCGTTCGGCCCGCCTGGGCGCAGGAGCCCGTAGTCCTCGAGGAAACCCGACGCTTCGACGGGCGGCGTCGTCGCCCGATGCGCGCACGCCGTGGCGAAGAGGGCGATCAGCGCGGCCGCGAGAAGCCTCATGCCGGCCCGGTCTACACGGCCTCGCGGGAGCGAGGCAAAGGGGTGATGCGGCCGGCGCGAGGCGGAGCGACCTGCCCCTGGGTGGCGCTGGTCAGCGGCACGAGCTTCCTGCTAGACGCGACGGGGAGGCAGCAACCGTGCGATCGTCGATCCCCACCCTCGTCGTCCTTCTCGGCGCCGTCGTCGCGGCGTACGCGACCGAGTATCCCGGCTGGGGCGACACCGGCTGGGTCTACGAGAGCAAGAGCGCCTGCTGCAGCGACGCGATCGCGATCGCGTCGCAGTACAGCGAGCAGGCGTGCAGCACCTCCGGTGGGATGCCGAGCCCGTTCGAGGGCGGGGGTCAGCGCGGCACCTGCACCTGGCAATGGAACCAGGACGGCTACGGCAACACGCTCTATCGCTGCTACGGGCAAGCGGCGATCTGGTGCGACAACTGACAAAAGAGATACGGCGCCCGCGCTCAGGGGGGCATCCAGCCCGCGAAGGAGGATCCGTTGTATGCGATTGATGGTGACGGTGGGATTCGCACTCGTGCTGTGTACGCTCGCCCCGCTTGCTCGAGCGGATCAGGATCCGCTCGCCAATGAAGTGAAGGAAGCCTGCAAGGCGGAGCTCGACACGTACTGCAAGCAGGTGACGCCGGGCGAAGGGCGACTTCTGGCGTGTCTCTACGCCTTCGAGGACAAGCTCTCGGCGCGCTGCGACTACGGGCTCTATGATGCGTCGGTACGCCTCGAGCGAGCCGTGGCAGCCCTCTCGTACGGCGCGGCCGAGTGCAAGGACGACATCGCGAAGCACTGCGCGTCCGTCCAGGCCGGCGAGGGGCGGATCGTCGAGTGTCTGAAGAAGCAGGGCGACAAGCTCAGCAAGCGCTGCAGTCAGGCCATGAAGGACCTCGGGCTCTAGCCGTCTCCGGGCCATGCGGGTGCCGCCCGAGGGACGTCACCCGCCTCGGCGCCTCACACGTGGAACCCGTACACGCGCGCGGCGTTCTCGCACGTCACCTTGCGCAGGACTTCGGTGCCGTGGAGCGCGAGCGGTGACTCGGCCAATGCCTTGCGCGAATGGGGCCACGTGCTGTCGCCGTGCGGGTAGTCCGAGGCCCACATGACGTTGTCGACGCCGATGCGTGGGATCAGCTCGACGCCGAGCTTCTCGTCCTCGTAGGTGGTGAACACCTGACGGGCGAAGATCTCGCTGGGCAGCATCTGGAGCTTGTGGTCCCGGATCTTCGGGCCGTACTTGTGCAGCTCGTGGTCGAGCCGCTCGATCACGTACGGGATCCACCCCAGGCCCGCCTCGCCCATGACGAACCTGATGCGGGGGCGCTGCTCGAGAATGCCCGAGAAGATCAATCCGGCGAGCGTCTCGTCGAGCTGCATCGGGACGACGGCGACGGCCGCGGGCATCTCCCACGAGCCGAGCTTCGGGGTCAGGCTGTGGAGGCCTCCCGGCGAGAGGTGCACGTGGATCGGGATGCCGATCTCTTCCGCGGCATCCCAGAAATCCTTCCAGTCGTCGGCGAAGAGCGGCTTGCCGCGACCCACCGTGTTGCTGACGATCGCACCCTTGTGCCCGAGCTTCCCGCAGCGCTCGAGCTCCCGCTTCGCGGCCTGCGGATCGTACGACGGGATGTCCGGCAGCAGGATCAGGCGATCGGGTGCCTTGCGTTGAAACTCGGCAGCCCAGTCGTTGTAGACCCGCGCGACCTGCTCGTGCAGCGCGGCGTCGTCGATCTGGAGCTGGGTGCACATCGGCCCGTAGACCACCTGGGAGCGCACGCCGTCGCGGTCCATGTCCTCGAGGCGCGTCTGCGGCTGCCCGGGTCGAAGGCCGTGGTCGTGCGCCGCGATGAAACCGGTCTCCTTGCGACCGCTCGGCGAGACGCGCTGACCGTTGCAGAACCACCAGGGCCCGTCGGGCGTGTCCTCGACCCGCGGGCCGCGTTCGCGCCACTGCGTCGGCAAGCCTGACGACCAGAGGTCGGGCGGCATCGCGTGGATGTCGAGATGGTCGTCGGCCGAGATCAGCACCTGCTCAGCGGGAAGGGACACAGTGCTTCTCCTCATTTGCTCATAGGGTTTCCGGCCCTTGCGAAGCTTACTTTCGCGCCAGTATAAGAGCAACCGCGATGAGCGTGCTCGAGCGGGACTTCTTCACCGACCCCGGGATCCTCCAGGACCCGATTCCGTACTACCGCGCGCTGCACGAGCGCGGGCCGGTGGTGCGCGAGCCGCACAAGGGTGTCTTCATGCTCTCGCGGATCGACGAGATCCTCGAGGTCTACACCGACCACGAACGCTTCTCGGCGATCGTCGGACCGCTCGGTCCGCTGGTGGACGTGCCGCAGCCCGAGGAGGGCGAGAGCTGGGCCGAGGTCGTCGAGCGCCGGCGCCACGAGATCCCGCTGGGCGACCAGCTCATGTCCCTCGATCCTCCCAAGCACACCCGGCATCGTGGACTGGCCGGCAGGCTGTTCACGCCCAATCGGCTCAAGCAGAACGAGGACTTCATCCTGGCCCTCGCCGACGAGCTGATCGACGAGTTCGCCGACCGTGGCGCCGTGGAATTTTCAGCGGCCTACGCGAGGCCCTTCACCCTGCTCGTCATCGCCGACCTGCTCGGGGTCCCGCGCGAAGACCACGAGAAGTTCCGCGGGTGGCTCGGAGGCGAGAAGGGCACGGTCGGAGATCCCAAGGGACGGCAGGGTGGCGACGTGGTGTTCGCCAATCTGGCGCCCTATTTCGCCGAGTACATCGAGCAGCGACGCGCTGCGCCGCGCGACGACGTCATGGGCCGGTTGGCCAGCGTCCGGTTCACCGATGGAGAGCTCCCCGAGGTGATCGACGTCGTGCGCCTCGCCGCCGTCCTCTTTGCCGCCGGGCAGGAGACGACGGCGCGCCTGCTCTCCGCGGGAATGCGATTCCTCTGCGAGCAGCCGGCAGTTGCCGACGAGCTCCGTGGCGATCCCGAGGTCATCGCGAACTTCGTCGAGGAGTGTCTGCGCCTCGAGGGTCCCATCAAGGGGTCCTTTCGCCTGGCCCTCCGCGATACGAGCCTCGCCGGCGTCCATATTCCCGCGGGGTCCATCGCGATGGCGGTGATCGGCGCGGCCAATCGCGACCCACGCGTCTTCGAAGACCCCGATCGCTTCGATCCACGGCGTTCCAACGCCCGGCGCAACATCGCCTTCGGTCACGGCGAGCACTTCTGTCCGGGCGCCAGTCTCGCCCGCACCGAGGCCCGCATCAGCTTCGAGCGACTCCTCGCGCGGCTCGACGACATTCGGCTGGTGGATCCGGGCGCACTCTCCTACATCGAAACCTTCATCATCCGCGGTTTGAACGACTTGCCGGTGCGCTTCCGGCGCCGCTCGTAGCCGGTGAGAGATCGAACGGAGCAGGATCGACCGCGAGGGTTGACCCGGTTCTCGGCCCGCCCGTACTGATGGAACGATGGCTGGGTCTTCACCACGATCGGCCGGGCTCGGAAGGTTCCACCTGATCGCATCGGCCATCGCGGGACGACTGATCGAGGTGGCGCCGGTCGAGCCGGGCGAGCGGCCGTGGACCGACGGCGTGAAGATCTTCGCCGATGCGGATGCCAGCCCACCTGACCAGCTTCGCTGCGTCGTCGTGCAGGCCGCGCTGCTGGCTGCCGGGAGCGTCGACCCCGAGGTCATGCGAGCCCTCGCGCGGCGCCCGGCGCTGGCTCGCGCGGGGCTGTTCGAGATGATCGACGCCTACCTCGCCGGCGAATCGAAAGGGGGGCAACGTGTCGTACGAAAGCAGCGCTGAGCCGATCAAGCTCGGCTACCTGTTCGATTTCGTGTTGCCCGAGGGTTACCCGAAGGAGAGGCGGGACGACCTGAAGCAGACCTTCGAGCTCGTCTTCGACGACGGCCGGCAGCAGGGGATCATCGATCGGCCGGTCGAGATCGTCTTCCGCGAAGTTCAAGGTCTGCCCAAGGGGACGGTGAAGGCGGTGATCGACGCCTACGGCGAGCTCGTCGACGAAGGCTGCCTCGCGGTGTTCGGTCCGGCGATCACCGACAACTGCGTGCCGACGAAGGAAGCCATCGAACGGCGCTTCCAGGTGCCGGCGATCAGCGTCACCGGCGCCGAGGACTGGTTGGGCGAGTGGACCTTCTCCCTCTCGATGGGTTCGATGACCGACGAGCCGATCTTCTGGGCGCACCTTCTGGCCAAGGCCCGGCACACCGACGTCGGCGTGCTGGTGGAGCAGTCGCTGGTCGGCCAGAGCTACGCGAAGGCGTTCCGCGGCGCCTGTCGCGCGCGGGGGATCCGCATCGTCGCGGAGGAGACCATCCCCCAGACGGCGCAGGACATCGGCAACGCCGTGCGAGCGCTGCACCAGGCGAAGGTGCAGGCGCTCGTCCACTGCGGGTTCGGGTTCGGCATCGTGTTCGTCAACCCGGTGCTCCAGGAGCTCCAGTGGGATCCGCCGCGCTACCTGGGCACCGCGTTCCAGAACGCGTGGCTTCACCCGGTCATGTGGAGCGCCATCCTCGGGTGGACCGGCATCGACCAGTACGACGCGGGCAATCGTCTCGGCCAGGAGTTCCTCGATCGGTACGCGGCGCGGTACGGCCGGCGTCCGGAGTACTGCGTCCCGGTCGTGAACCGCGACATCGCCACCGTGCTGCTCCACGCCTTCGCCGACGCGCATCCGTTGTCGCCCCGGGGCGTCAAGGAAGCGCTGGAACGAGTGAAGATGCTCCCGGCCGCATCCGGGGCGCCCGGGACCCACATCTCCTTCGGGAAGTGGATGCGACGCGGCTGGATGGGCGCGGGCTACCTGGTGGCGCGCAGGCTCGACCCGGACGGCGAGCGCGCCCACCTCGTGGCCCGCTTCGGACAGGACTGAGACTCTCCCGACGGCGAACGGTGGTCGGGGCGCGCTAGTCGGCATCGAGGCGACCGAAGCGATCGACGGCGGCGTCGACGATCGCCTGGCCACCCTCGGGGGTGGCCACCGAGTCGTGCGAGGCGATTGCGACGCCACCGGCGACCTCGATCTCGGCGACTACCTGGTCCGCGACGCTTGGGTCCGCGCCGTTCCCGGACATGCTGCCGCTGAGGTCGTTGACCACTACCGCCGCACCGCGCCGCGCCAGATCGACCGCATACAGACGCCCGAGCCCCCGGCCAGCGCCGGTGACGATCGCCACCTGGCCGGAGAAGTCGATCGCACCGGCTCTCATTTGCCGGATCGGGCGAGCGCGTCGATGTCGTAGAGGGCGGGATCGAGCTTGCCGCGAAGGTAGAAGCCGGCCGTGGGGCTCGACTTGATTCCGGCGACCGTGGCGCGGTTCATCTTGACGTTCTCCACCGTCTGATAGGCCTGGTTCGACCCCTGGTTGTAATCGACCTTGCCGTCCGGCCGGGTGAACGGCATGGGGTTCCACGCCATCACCTGATGGATCGCGAGCAGATCGCCCTTCCATCCGAACTTGCGGTTCCACGCGCCCTGGTAGCTCACGGTGTCGATGTACAGCTGGATCTTGCCGAACAGGTAGTACGTGTCGCGTGGCACGCCCTCGACGATCCAGTGACGACGAAGGGAGAGGGACGCGGCGGCGGTCGGCGCCCACGCGATGCCCTTCCAGCTCGGGTCCATGTAGCCGATGAAGGGGAGGTCGGGCCATTCCGTGTCCCAGCCCTTGCCCTCGACCCAGACCGCCTTCGCCTGTCCCTTCAAGTTCGTCTCTTCCGAGAGACGGAGCTGATCGGTTTGACCGACGAGCGTCCACGAGAAATCCTCGACCTTCCCATCGAAGAACTGACCGTCGTCCTGACTCACGTCGGATCCGAGGAAGCCGTCCGAACGATTGGCGGGCGACGTGGCACGGACGCGTCGCAGCGCGGGCACGTACGCCCACGTCGAGTCGCGCTTGCCCGGATCGCGGTAGCGCCAGGTGAGCGCCGCGGTGCCGTTCAGGTCCGCCGGTCCGGTCACCAGTGCGAGCTGGCGGTAGAGGAAGTTGTCGGGGTTCGCCCCGGGCAGCTCGTCCTGTGGGACGCCGTCGTAGTAGCCGAAGGCCGCCTTCACGTCGGCTCGCCGCTCGAGGCCGGTAGGGCTGACCCAGTTCACTTGCGACTGGGCCACGATGTTGCCGTAGTACCAGCTGCGATAGAAGTGGTCCCACACGATCTTCACCGCCGCGGCGGGATCCTTCGCGTCGATCGTGGGGAACGGGACGCCGAAGACGTAGGGGGGCTGCTTGCCGGTCGCCTTGTCGAGGATGGTCCCGTCGGCGCTGGTCGTGAACTTGCCTTCGTTGGCGTCCGACGCCGCCTTGAAGTCGGGCGGGAAGACCGTCTTCGCCATCGGCCAGTCGATGAACTTGTTCGCGTACTCGCCGTCCTTGTAGTGCCGCAGCACTTCGGGCGGCAGGAGCGCTTCGGCCTTCTGCCAACTGTCCTTGTCCACCATGTCGCCGGTCTTGAAATCCGCGGCGGCGGTGTCCCGCGACCAGACACCGACCAAGACAGCGATCACGAGCACGATGAGGAGGAGCTTCAGTCCACGCATCGTCGGGTTCCCTCCGTGCGGCAAATGTGGTCTCACGCGCGCCCCGTCGGAACGAACGAGGGTCGACGGCCGCTGAACCGGGGATGGCTGCTCAATCTCGTGGCCACGTCGCGTATGAGACGAGCCCACAGGGATCGGCCGAGCAGGATCTTCGCGAAGAACGTTCCGCCCGGGAACGACCTGGTGATCGCCGAGCTGAGCCAGCCGGCATCGGAGTTCACGATGGTTCCCGTGATCGCCGCCGCGGCGTCGCTGCACAGGAAGACGAGCGGGTACGCCTGCTCGATCGGCGTGAACGGCTCGATGCCGACCGCTTCCCGGTAGTCGGTCCCGAACCCGAGCCAGGTCTCCTTGTTCGCCTGGGCCAGGGGTGTGTCGGTCGCGCCAGGGCTGATGGCGTTGATGCGGATCCCACGCTTGAGGAACGTGAACGCCTCGCGAGCGACGTACGCGCCGATCGCCAGCTTGGTCGTCGTGTAGTTGGCCTGTCCGCGCCGCACGAACCAGTTGGTCGCCGCATCGAAGTCCGAGATGTCGAGCAGCTTCGAGAGCCGCCCGAGGCTCGACTCCCAGCCGACCCCGCCCAGGGACGAGACGAGGCAGATCGCGCTGCCCCGGCGCAGCATCTCTTTGGACACCATGCGGTCGATGAGGTGCCGGTGACCGACGAAGTTGATCCGCTCGATTCCCGGAGTGCCGTCGGCGACACCGGCGCAGCAGAACAGCGCATGAACGACGCCGCCACACTCGTCGACGGCGGCGTCGATCGACGCACGCTCGGCCAGGTTCACGCGGATTGCCTTGACGCCAGGGAGCGTGACGTCGGCGAAGTCCATGACCACCACCTCGGCGCCGGCGTCCTTCGCGAGCTGGGCGGCCGCGGCGCCGATGCCACTGGCACCGCCGACCACGACGACTCGCTTCCCGTCGTATCGAAAGGCGTCGAACAGACTCACGTTGTGGTCCACTGGACGATTCGCAGCGTCGCCATGGTTCAGGGCTCCGTCGGGATCCGTCGCTCGCCGTCACGCGCGCGCCGCAACAGGAAGCGCTTCGGTCCCCGGATCATGAAGGAATCGATGTGCTCCACGCGCGGCTCGCTGCGTTCGCGGCGCAGCAGCTCATCGAGCATCGCCTCGAGCGCGACGCGGGCTTCCAGCCGCGCCAGTGCCGCACCGAGGCAGAAGTGGTTGCCGAAGCCGAACGCCAGGTGTCCCTGCGGATTGCGCGTGACGTCGAACTCGGCCGCGGTCGGGCCCCAGTGCCGTTCGTCGCGGTTGGCAGAGCCGAGGATCGCGACCACGTGGGTGTTTGCGGGCAGTCGCCCGCCGGCGACGTCGACGTCGGTGGTGGTACGGCGAACGACGAACTGGACGGGCGCATCCCACCGCAGGGTTTCCTCGATCCAGCTCGGGACCAGACTTCGATCGGCGCCTACGCGGGCGAGCTGTGAAGGATGGCTCAGCAGCGCGTTCGTCGCGTTGCCGATCAGATTCGTGGTGGTCTCGTTGCCGGCCACGAGCAGCAGGAGAACGAAGAGCGTCATTTCGGCCGCGCTCAGGCCCGAACCACCGTCCTGCGCCGCGACGAGGACGCTGATGAGATCGTCGCTGGGTTGCTCGATCCGCTGGGCCGTGACGCCGCGAATGTACTCCGCGAGGTCCCGCATGGCGTCGGCGAAGCCGCTGGTGAGGGGGTCCAGATTGCGCGCCGAACCCGTCGTGCCGGCGATGATCCGGTCGGACCATTGCTTGAAATGGTCTCGCTGCTCCGGCTCCACGCCGAGCATCTCGCAGATCACGCGCACCGGCAGCGGCATGGCGAGGGCCGCCACGAGGTCGATCTCGTCGGCATGCTGGATGTCGTTCACGCACTGGCGGGTGAATTCACGCAGGCGCGCCTCCCACATGGCGATGCGTCGCGGTGTGAATCCCCGGTTGACGAGGTTGCGCATCGCGGTGTGCCGCGGTGGATCCTCGGAGAGGAGTTGGCGCGCACCCATCAACTCGTCCAACGGAAACGACAGCGCCTGCGTCAGTGCCAGTGCGCGTGCCATCGCCTCGGGATCCTCGAGCGGGTTGACGCCCGGACGAGCACCCATGAGCATCGTCCGCATGGCGTCGGAGGAGAAGAGCTCCGGGTGGCGGAGGACGTGGAGCACGTCGTCGTACCGCGACACGCACCAGGCTTGGGCTCCCTCCGCCCAGTAGACCGGCGCTTCGTCGCGCAGCGCCGCGTAGTACGGATACGGATCCTCCCGTACCGCCTCCGAGAATGGTTCGTAGGGTTCCATTCCTTGGGGCTCCTTCAGACGACCGGCCAGGCGACGGATTTGAGCTCGGTGTACTGATCGAACCCGGCATGGCCGTTCTGGCGGCCGACGCCGCTGGCCTTGTAGCCGCCGAACGGCACGTCGGCGCCGTAGGGCACGCCGCCGTTGACACCGATGAAGCCGGCGCGCAGCCGGCGGGCGACTGCCAGGGAGCGATCCAGCGAACCCGACATCACGTTGCCGGCCAACCCGTAGATGCTGTCGTTGGCGATGCGGACGGCGTCGTCCTCGTCCTCGAACGGAATGACGACGAGGACCGGACCGAAGATCTCCTCCTGCGCGATCGTCATGGCGTTGTCGACGTCGACGAACAGGGTGGGCGTGACCCAGAACCCCTTGGCGAGTCCCGCGGGTGGCTCCGGACCGCCGACGAGCAGCGTGGCGCCCTCGTCGATGCCCTTCCGGATGTAGCCGACGATGCGCGCGCGCTGCCTGGCCGAGATTACCGGGCCGCACAACGTGGCGGGATCCTGCGGATCGCCGGCGGCGACGCTCTCGTACATGCCCTTCAGCAGCGCGACGCCCTCGTCGTAGCGCGATCGGGGCAACAGCAGACGGGTTGGGGTCGCGCAGCCCTGGCCCGCGTGGAAACACGGCGCGATGCCGATCAGGCAGGCTTGCTGGAAGTCGGCGTCCTCCAGCACGATCGTGGCCGACTTGCCACCGAGCTCGAGGAACAGGCGCTTCATCGTCGCCGCGCCTCTTTCCATGATGCGCTTCCCGACCCTCGTCGAGCCGGTGAAGGAGATGAGATCGACCTTCGGGGAGAGCGTGAGCTCCTCGCCGACCAGGTGGTCGGACGCCGTGACGACGTTGACGACGCCGGCCGGGATGTCCGTGTGCTCTGCGATAAGGCGCCCGAGGCGCGTCGCGTTGTAGGGCGTGTCCGGCGCCGGCTTCAGCACGACCGTGTTGCCGGTGGCCAGCGCCTGCGCGAGCTTGTGGATCGTCACCTCGAACGGGTAGTTCCAGGGAACGATCGCGCCGACGACGCCGACGGGTTCGCGCCAGACCTTCCGCGTCGTGAGCTGACCGGTGAGCTCGACGAAGGCGTCACCGAGGTCGGCCTCCCACGGGTACTCCTCGATCAGCTTGGCCGTGTAGGGCAGCGCGCTCGCCAACGGGGCGTCGAGCTGTGGCCCGTGGGTCACCATTCGAGGGCAGCCGGCTTCGAGGATCAGCTCCTCGCGCAGTGATTCCTTCTCGGCCTCCAGCGCTGCCTGGAGCTGCTCCAGGCAGCGTCGCCGGAAGGCATGGCTCGTCGACCAGTCGCTCTCGTCGAATGCGCGGCGAGCGGCATCGATCGCACGGTGCATGTCCGCCTTCGACGCATCGGCGACCTCGCCGAGGTGCTCCTCGGTCGCCGGGTTGACGTTGGCGAACGTACCAGCGCCGCCGTCGACGAGATCGCCGTCGATCAGCATCCGCGATTCGAAACGGACCTTCGACGTGTCAGCCATACTGCCTGCTTGCATCGGATCGGGAGGCGACGGGCGTCGGCGAGGCCTGGCGCTCTCGAAGGGTGCCGCGCCGTGGGAGACCCAACGCGAGACGGATCACGCCACGGAGGACCCGCACCGGAAGAACGCGGCTCGCGAGCAGCAGCAGGCGCGCGTCGAGCCCCACTGCGCGCCGGGCGAACGGGGCCCGCTCGTCGAGCGCCCACGCAAGTGCGCGCGCGAAACGCTCGGGCCGGCTCGCCAGGCGCACCATGAAGAGGCCCCTGCGCTCGATCTCGGCGTAGTGCGCGGCGTAGGGGCCGCCCAGGTCGCCATGGTGCGGGGTCTGGTCGGTGAGGATGTCGGTCTTGAACAGTCCGGCCACCAGGATCGTCACACCCAGGCCGAACGGAGCGACCTCGTACGCCAGTGCTTCGGCCCACCGTTCGAGCGCGCCCTTGGCGGCGGAGTACGTGCTGACGGACGGCATGCCCGCGATGCCGCCCGCGCTCGACAACACGACGATCCGGCCGCGCCCGGCAGCTCGCATCGAGGGCAACAGTGCCTTGGTGAGCGCCACGGGTCCGAAGAGGTTCGTCGAGAAGACCTGCTCCCACGCGCTGATCGGGACGTCCTCCACGCAACCTGCGACGGCGATCCCGGCGTTGTGCACGAGGACGTCGGGCGCGCCGACCTGCTGATGGATTCCCTTGGCGGCGGCTGCGATCGACTCCGGATCGTTCAGGTCGAGTCGCACGGCGAGCAGTCGCGGATCGTCGCCGGCAGCTCCGGTCGCGGCGCGAAGGCGTTCGAGCCCGACTGCGGGCGAGCGCATCGCTCCGACGACACGCCATCCGAGCTCGTAGAGGTGCGCGGCGGACGCCAGGCCGAGACCGCGCGACGCCCCGGTGATGACGACGCTTCGCGGCTCATGCACGGCCGGGCCCACAACGTCCACCGTTCTCGGGCGGCTCCACGTCGGGACGTCCCGACGGCTGGCCGCTCATCCAGGTGTTCCAGTGGCCCTCGAAGTACGGGCCGCGCTGCCCCTCCCGCTCATAGAATCCGTTTGGATCGTAGACCTTGGCTTCCGGAAACGGCCACGGACAGGCGACGGCGGTGGCGAGCTTCGCCGCGCGGATGGTCGCGAAGCCGGCCCCGTATGCGAAGTAGGCGACGTTCAAAATCCCTGCCATCACCAGGAACGTGGCCAGGGCCGGGCGAGTGCGGAACCAACCGAGCCTCTGAGCGAGCTTCTCGGCTTGCGTGCGTCCCGTGTCGTCCCGATGGCAGAGCACGCCCGCGGGAATCATCACCACGGTGACGAGCGACGATTCGACGATCAGCGGGAACTGGAAGGTCGTTCCGGCGAAGACGGATCCCCACGGCATGACTTGCGAGTAGATGTACAGCCCGGTGCGGACGAGGAAGATCTCCAGGAGGGCGTCCATGACGAAGCCGACGACGAAGAGCAGCAGCGCCAAGCTGATGAGCGGGCGGCGCCAGACGAACGAGTGGGTGGATGCGCGCGCCTGAAGACGGCGCAGGATCCAGCTTCCCGCGACGAACGGGCCGATGAAGTAGAAGGTCGAGTAGCCGATGACGATGAAGGGCTCGACCGTGGGCGACAGCTTCACGAGGGGCCAGTCTTCGGGAAAATGCCAGAGCTGCGGGTTGTAGACCGCATAGGGCGCCCAGTTCATGATCGGGTCCTGCCAAACGATCGCCGTCGCGGCGAGAACCATCAGAAGGTAGGGATGCGCAGGGTGCCGTCGCCACGCCCACACGCACACGGCGACGAGGACGAGCATCATGACGACCGTCCCCACCTGGTGCAGGACGAGCCAGTGGTTCCATCCGAACAGGAACTCCACCGGGCGGGGAACCCCCGTCACGACAGGGTTTGCGATGCGAGGAGAGACGGTGCCCATGCGGGCGTTGTAGGCAACGGCCGCGATCGTCGCCGCGCCGAGGATGGCCACGGCGAGCATCGCCGGGTTCAGCAGCCGCTTCGGCTCGGAACCCAGGCGCTCGGTCGACGCCCCTGTCTGCGTTGTGATCACTACCGACGGCTCAACCCTTGAAGTTCATGGACTGCGAGATCACGGCGAACCCCGTCGTCGCCGCCAGGCGCTTGCCGACCACGGCCTGGTAGGCGGGTGATCGGTACCAGGCTTTGGCTGCCTCGGTGGATTCGAACTTGAGGATCACCGTCTGCGGTCCGGGGGGCGTTCCCTCGATGGTCTCCGCGGCGACGTCGAACGACACGACCTCCCCGCCGGAGGCCTGGATGGTCGGACCGGCGGCGGCCTGGTACTCGCGGTAGAGCTTCGGGTCGTTCACGACGTACTGGGCGATGAAGTATGCGGCCATGATCTTCTTCTCCTTCGCCTCACATGGCGGCCTGCATGCCGTCGAAGAAGTGCCACCAGGCGTCGAGCGAGTGCTGGAGCGCGTCGCGCACGCGCACCTGCGTCGCGGCGTCGGTCGCATGGCGCACGACGATGTTGTCACCCACCTGGCTGTGCTCCGCGTCGGCAACTTCGTGCAGGTCCCAGAACTCCACCGCCTCGCGGCTGAGCCCGTAGTGCTGCTGGAGCCGGCGTGCCATCGGCCCGAAGGCGCCGGGCACCTGGCCCTCGGCCGCCAGGTTCATCGCCGCCGCCGCCTCGATGAACGAGCGCTGCTTGCTCGACAGCTCGAACCAATCGATCAACGCGCGGGTCGCGGGCAGCGGTCGGCCCTCGACCATCTCGATGCGCGAAACGCCGACGGCCTCGCCGAAGCGGATGAAGATCTCCGGGTGGGGCCGGTTGGCGCCGGAGATCCGCCCCGTCTCCTCCTCGTAGATGCTCTCCGCGAGCTCGATGCGCTCCTCGGGGAACGGACAGTTGGCGTGCATCGCGCTCACGGCGCGGGGGAACTCGCGCACCTGCAGGAAGAACTGGACGGCGAACACCTTCAGCCGTTCGCGTCGCAGCTTGCCGTCGAAGATCTCGAGCCACAGCGGGTGACGACCGAAGGTCCGGCGGGACTCGATGCGCGCGACCAGATCGCGGATGAAGTCCGCGGGGGCCAGAACCTCGCTCATCGCTTCCTCCTCGCACGCGTCGCGCCCGGCCGCAGGTTCCTATTCCCCGATTCTGAGAACATGCCTTCCGCGGCTCTATAGTACGATTATCTTCCGCGGGGAAGGACTATTACGTGCCGGCCCGCGGGGGAGCGCGGCTGCGGGCCTGGGGATCAGCGCGACCAGGGCTCCTTGTCCCAGGGGCGATCGAGGGGCTCCATTCCCCCGCCGACCGGGAAGAACTGGCGCTGCGCGTACATCTCGCGGGCGATGCCGTGATTCAGCTCGTTCAGGAAGGCGCGCTTGAGGTCCTGGGTGAACAGCATGCGTGTGTAGCGGAGCGTGAGCGGAGGGCGCTTCGCGAGCTCGCGCGCCAGCTCCCACGCCCGGTCGAGGAGTCGGTGCCTGGGAAGCACCTCGTTGACGGCTCCCCATTCGAGCGCCTCCTGCGCGGAGAGCTTCTTCCCGGTGAGGAGAAAGTACCGCGCCCGGTTGCGGCCGACGATGGCCGGCCAGATGACGTGCTGGCCGTCGCCCGGCACCATGCCGCGCGGGAAGTGCGGAAGGTCCTGGAAGTAGGCGTCGTCGGAGGCCAGGACGATGTCACTCATGAGCGGGATCTCGGAGTGGATGTTGCACGGGCCGTTGACGGCGGTGATCATCGGCACGTCGACGGCCAGCACGTTCTCGATGAGCATGCGGCCGTACCAGGCCTTCTCGTCGAGTTTCTGGAGACCCTTCTGGCCGTCCATGGCGAGGTACAAGGGCTTCTCCGTCGTGGCGGGCCCCCAGTTGGCGTTGTAGTTCTCTCCGGTCCCGGTGTGGATCAGGACCTTGATCTCCCGATCACCGGAGATGTCGGCGAACGCGTCCGACATGTCGTCGTGCGCCTTCCAGTCCCACACGAGGCTCCCCCCGTCAGTGTGGCACTGCATGAAGAGGATGCCCTCCGCGCTCAGCTCGAATCGGTAGTTGGCGTAGCGGTCCTTGTACTCCGCAAACCTCGTTCGCTTGGCCACGGTCTCTCCTATCGCTTCAGGAAGCGGGCGACGTTCCCACGCAGATCGTCCGTATCGAACGACTCGGTCTCGGCCGCCAGCGCGAAGTCGATGGTCGCGAGCACGGCCCGCTCGACGTGCAGGTTGAGGACACGTTTCGTCGCCTCCACCGCCTGCTGCGGCAGCGACGCGATCCTCCGGGCGGCGGTGAGCGCCGCGGCGAGCACCTCGCCGTCGGGGCAGACGTGATTCGCGAGGCCGATCTCCTTCGCCCGCGCCGCGCCGATCCGGTCTCCCGTGAACGCGTACTCCTTGGCGAGCAGCAGGCTGGTGTGGAGGGGCCAGGTGAGCGGGCCGCCGTCGGCCGCGACCAGACCCACCGGCACGTGCGGATCCGAGAGATAGGCCGACTCCGCCATGTAGACGACGTCCGAGAGCGCGATCACGCTGCAGCCGAGGCCGACGGCGGGGCCGTTGACCGCGGCGATCACCGGAACCCGGCAGCGGATCATGTTGAGCACGAGCTCTCGACCCTCCGCGATCGTCCGGCGTCGCAGCTCACGATCGCCGATCATCCGGTCGAGGAGCCTGAAGTCGCCGCCCGCGGAGAACGCGCGACCTTCCCCCGTGATGACCGCGACGCGCGCATCGGGGTCGGCGCTGAGGAGCGGGAAGACGCGGGTCAGGCCCGAGTGCAGCTCGTCGTTCACGGCGTTCAGCTGCTCGGGGCGGGAGAGCCGCACGATGCGCACCGGGCCGTCGGCCTCCACACGAACCGCCTGGGGAAGAGGGTAGTCCATGGATCTCCTCTCTGTGCGCGGCGTACTCAGGTCGCCGGAAGGCCGAGGATTCGAGTGGCGATGATGTTCTTCTGGATCTGCGAGGTCCCGCCCATGACGCTCTGGGCGCGGCCGTAGAGGTAGATCTTCAGCGCGACGTCGTCACCGTCGACCACGGCGCGTGATCCCGCCACGGAGAGCGCCGCGGCTCCGACGGTCTGCTCGACCCACGTCATGAGGATCTTGTCGATGGAGCCGCCGGGACCGTGGTCGAGCCCGCCGAGACGCTCGGAGAGCCTGCGACGCACGTGCAGCCGCAGCATCTCCGCCTGCACGTGGGCCCAGGCGACCGCCTCGCGCTGGTCGCTGCGAAACGCGCCGGGGTTCGCCCGCACGGTCGCCTCGAGGTCCTTCACGGTCTTCACGTACCGCGCGACGTAGCCGACCTCGCCGGGTTCCCGCTCGTGGCTGACGATCGTCATCGCGATGCGCCAGCCTTCGCCGGGCTTGCCGATCATGTTCTCGGCCGAGACGCGCGCGCCGTCGAACACCACCTGGCCGAACTCCCTGGTGATGCCGTTCATCATGCGGAGCGGGTACTGCTCGATCCCGCGCTGGCGCATCGGCACGGCGAAGGCGGACAGGCCCTTGTGCTTCGCAACGTCGGGGTCGGTACGGGCGAGTAGAAAGCACCAGTCGGCGACGTCGGAGTAGCTCGTCCATATCTTGTGCCCCTGGATCACGTACTCGTCGCCGTCGCGCTTGGCGGTAGTGCGCAGGGAGGCCAGGTCGGAGCCGGCTTCGGGCTCGCTGAAGCCCTGACACCAGCGCTCGCGGCCGCTGATCAAGCCAGGTAGCAGGCGCTGCTGGATCGCCTCGCTCGCGTGCGTCGTGATTCCCTGGACCAGGTATCCGAGGCTGGGGCGCGGCGGTGCGCCGGCGGCGGCGAGCTCTTCGTCGAGGATGACGTCGAAGACCGCAGGCAGGTCGTGACCGCCGAAGCGGGAGGGCCAGGAGAGCCCGAAGAAGCCCGCGTCGTAGAGCGCGGTGTGCCACTCCGCCTGCCGAGCCCAGTACTCGTCGTCGGTCGAGGAGGCCGGCAGTCCCGGGTTGTGCTCCGCGATCCAGGCGCGCAGCCGCGACCGGAACTCGGCTTCCTGCGGCGAGTCACGAAAGTCCGTACGTCACCCCCAGGCGGATCCGTTCGAGCTGGCGCAACTGCTCACCGTCGTCCCCGAACCACTGAGAGGAGAGCAACGCCCGGCGCAGGTAGACGTGCACGATGCAGTCCCACGTGTTTCCGATCCCGCCGTGCACCTGCACCGCGGTCTCGCAGACGGTACGTGCGGCGCGCGCGCAGTAGGCCTTGGCGACGCGCCCCGCGGCGCGGGCATCGTGGGGAGCGAGCTGATCCACGGCCCACGCGGGATACAGCGCGGCGCTGAACGCCGCCTCGATCAGGCAGCGAGCCTCGGCGAGGAGATGCTGCACGGCCTGGAAGGTTCCGATGGCGACGCCGTACTGCTTGCGGTCCTTCGCGTAGGCGACCGAGAGGTCGAGCACGCCGCGCATGAGCCCGACGATGTCTGCGCTCGTCAGCGCGAGACCGAGGGCCGCCCACGCGTCGAGATCTTCGTGGGTAAGGCGCCGGGACTGGTCGGGAACCCGGACCACGGATGTGCCGGCGGGGAGTGGGCGGATCGCCCGAGTGAGGTCGGCGCCGTCGTTCGCGCCATCCGTCGTCGCGAGTGCGAGATGGTAGCCGTCGCCTTCGGGAACCAGGACGTACGCCGCGACGGGCCCCCGTGCGGCGTGGTCGACGGCGAGGATCGCCGTGTCCGTCACCGCGCGCGAGACCACGGCGGCATCGATCAGGTCCGCGGAGAAGGCGACGACGGCTCCGTCGACGGGGCGCACGCCCGCACGGC
The DNA here is from genome assembly GCA_035577985.1 of Candidatus Eisenbacteria bacterium. Classification (NCBI taxonomy): domain Bacteria; phylum Candidatus Eiseniibacteriota; species Candidatus Eiseniibacteriota bacterium. The sequence goes on along the minus strand of DATJZY010000173.1, from coordinate 11,942 downwards.
GCGCGAGATCCGCGGCGAGGATCGGCCCGGAGAAGGGCACGTCGGCGACGGCCTCGCCCAGCGCGTCGGCGATGATGGCCGCTTCGACGCCGCTGGCGAGCGGATCGCCGTCGCCCGCGCTGTGGCGCAGCTCGAGCCACCCGGCGCTGCGCACGGCCTCGGCGAGGCGTTCGCTGCGTTTGCGATCGTCGAGGTCCGCCACGGTACGCGGTCCGAGCTCGCGAGCCACGCGGCGGGCGGTGCGCCGCAGCTCGGCCTGTTCGAGCGTATCGCGGGTATCCATGAAAAGAGAATTGTACTTGTAACAGACGAGAGTGACCTTGCAAAAGCCCGAAGTCGTCCTATCATCGACCGCGCTCCCGTGCCCGGCGGAGCGTCCAATGCTGCGAGAACACGGCTACCACCCCCTGACGGTGGCCGACGTCGTCGACGAGACGAGCGACGCGCGGTCGTTCGTTCTCGAGATCCCTCCGGCACTCGAGGCCCGCTTTGCCTACGTCGCCGGGCAGTTCTGCACGTTCCGCGCGACGATCGGCGGCGAGCAGATCGTCCGCTGCTACTCGATGTCGAGCTCGCCGGACACGGGCGATCCCTTCACGGTCACGGTCAAGCGCGTGCCCGGCGGGAAGATGTCGAATTGGATGAACGACGCGCTCGCCACGGGTGACACGATCGACGTGATGCCCCCGGCCGGCGTCTTCGTGCTGCGCGCCGCCCCGACTCCGATCGTGGCGTTCGCGGGGGGCAGCGGCATCACTCCGGTCCTCGCCATCCTGAAGAGCGCGCTCGCGAGGACGGCGCGCGAGATCGCCCTGGTGTATGCGAACCGCGGCCCCGACGGCGTCATCTTTGCCGACGCCATCGAACGCTTGCGGACGGGATCGGGCGGTCGCCTCTCGGTGCATCACCACCTCGACTCGGAGAAGGGATTCCTCGACGCGGCGGCGTGCGCTGCGCTCGTCGGGAGCCGGACGCAGGCCGATTTCTACGTGTGCGGGCCCGGGCCGTACATGAACGTCGTCCAGGCCGGTCTGGATCAGCGAGGGGTCGATCCGGCTCGCCTGTTCATCGAGCGCTTCGAGCTACCCGACGACGCACGCGCCGCAGACACGGAATCCGAGACGGAGTCGGTCACGATCCAGCTCGAACGCCGCAAACGCCGCGTTCGGTACGAGCCCGGCGATACCATTCTCGATACCGCGCGGCGTGCGGGTCTCAATCCACCGTTCGCGTGCCAGGCGGGAAACTGCGGGACCTGCATGGCCTACCTGACGGAAGGAACGGTCACGATGCGCGCGAACAACGCCCTGGACGCCGACGAGGTCGAGCAGGGATGGATCCTGACCTGCCAGTCGATTCCCACGAGCCGCGAGGTCGTCGTGGACTACGACCGCTGACGGACGCGGCCCCGCACGGGCGTCACAGCTCCGGACACAGGGAGGCGAGGAACGCGAGCGTCCGATTCCGCGACTCGACGCGTGCCTCGCGGTGTGGTCCGAACGGGAGGACCCGAACTGCGAGATCGGTGGCCCCCGCATCGCGGAAGGCGCGCAGCCGACGGCCGACGGCCGACTCGTCCCCCGCCACGAGGATGTGGCCCACGTCGTCGGCGTCGCCTCGCGCGAGGAGCCGCTGGTAGTTCGGGCTGATCTCGGCCTGCCCGAGCACCTGATTCGCCCACGTCCGCGCCTCGTCCACCCGGTCGTTGGGGCAGATGACGATCGGGACCCCGGCGACGACTCGCGGCGCGGGCCGTCCAGCCTCGGCCGCTGCCTTCGTGATGCGCGGGACGACGTGCTCCGCGACGGCGCGCTCGTCGGCCATCCACAGGATCGTCCCCGACGCGTGCTGGCCGGCGAGACGGAGCATCACCGGACCCAGGGCCGCGAGCAGCACGGGATTGGCACTTTGGTCCGTGACGTCGATCGGGCTGTGCACGCGATACGCGTCGTTCTCGACGTCCACCGAGCCCGGGCCGCGCAGGGCCGCGTTCAGGACCTCCAGGTAGTCGCGCATCTGGTGGGCCGGCCGCTCGTACGGGAGGCCGAGCATGTCTTCGATGATCCAGTGGTGCGACGTGCCCAGGCCGAGCGTGAAGCGACCCTCGCACACTGCCTGGTTCGACAGCGTCGCCTGGGCCATGGCGATCGGATGGCGAGTCTGGATCGGCACGACCGCGGTTCCGAGCTCGATCCGCGCGGTCGCCCGCCCCATGAGCGTGATCGCGGTGAAGGCGTCGAAGTCCCCGGGGACCTGGGGCACCCAGATCGAGGCGAAGCCGGTCTCCTCGGCCGCCTCGGCGTCGGCGACGAGCTGCGCCACCTTGTGGCGGTACCGCCCTCTGTCCGGGCCGATCATCAGGCCGATCCGCACCTGGTCTCCTTTGGCCCCCGCGCCAGCTGTCCCCCACGTTTGCGGCGGCCGAAGGCGCTGGCGATTGTATTCTCGTTCTGCGAGAATGCAATTCCAGGAGGGTAAGTGAAGGATGGCCATGGCTAGAACCGACGACCCGCAAGACGGGCACGGACCCAGCTGGCGGCACCGTGCGGTATCGAAGAGCCTCAGCGCCGCGCGCACCCGCGCGGAGCTGCGCGTTCAGGGACTCCTGGACGCCGCGTTCGCGCTCATCGACGAGAGGGGCACGACCCAGTTCACGATCCAGGAGGTCGTCGATCGTTCGAAGCAGTCGCTGCGAGGGTTCTACCAGTACTTCGAGAGCAAGGACGAGCTGCTGTTCGCGCTCCTCGAGGAGACCATCCGCGAGTCGCTCAAGGATCTCCACGCCGCCGTGGAGTCCGAGTCCAAGCCGCTCGAGCGACTTCGCGCCTTCACGATCCGTCTCCACGAATGGTGCGAGCCTCTCGGGACACGTCGCAAGCGCGGCGCCCACAACCGCGTCCCCATCTCGGAGTTCTCGTTCCAGCTCGCGCTCAAGGATCCCGACCGCCTGGCTGCGGCGATGGCGCCGATCTCCCGACTCCTGGTCGACGTGATCAAGGCGGCGGCCGCGGCCGGGTCCCTCAAGGTGACCGATACGCAGCGAGCCGCACTGCTCATCCAGCAGACCGTCATGTACGGCTGGCTCATGAACCGCTTCGTCCCGAATTCCCGGGCGCGTGTGACGGCCGAGGACGCCTGGGAGTTCTGCCTCCACGGCCTCGGCGGCTGACCGCCGGCGGCGCTCGGCGGCGGAGGAGCGGGGTGGCCCGATGGCCACCACACGAGTCTCGCTCAGGGCGCCGCCGTCGCAGCGCACGCGCTCGAGGCCTTCGAGAACGTGCAGTCCGCCTGCTTGGGCTTCATGTTCGGCTCATCGTTCTTCCAGTCGAGCTCCTTGCAGAGCTTTCGGTCCGACTTCTTGGCGATCGTGAACGCGGCGCAGAACTGGGCCTGCGAGCAACCGCCGTCGTCGACGAACTGCCCCGCGGGCGTGGTCGCGCAGCGATCGCGCGCATCCGGTACGCCATCGCCGTCGGCGTCGGCGGTCATGGTGGTGATCGTGGAATTCGCTGCAGCGAGGTCGTCCTGGCATTGCGAGAGCTGCGCGTTCGTGTCCGCGCCGGCGGGGAACAGGCCCGCCGTGAGCTGATACTGTCCGGCGACGCCGCCGAGGGCACCGATGAAGACCGTGTACTTCCCCTCGTATGCTGGATCGAGGTCGTAGGAGCGGCTGAGGGTCACGCCCGGGCCGGTCGCGACCGCGAAATCGATCAGCTTGAGTCCCGACGATCCGAGCGGATTGTCGATGGGTGCGGGGTTCGTGGTGAACGTCTGGTGGCGCGTGGCCGTCGTGCTGGTGTCCCATCCACCATAGATCGCATAAGCCAACGTCACGGCGACGTCGTCGGTCGGATCATCGCTCAGCGTTAGGGTGAGCTTGACCGGGCCGTTCTCCTCGATCGTGTCGAGCGGCGTCACGTGGATCACGCCGTAGTCGAGCCCGTGCCCCCAGCCCTGGTCGCCGTTCGCCGGATCCGTCCACGACAGGCCGCCGACGGCGAGCACGCGGTCGGTCGGCAGATCCGGGTCGTTCGTGCCGTTGTACGTCGCCACCTGCGCGAGCAAGCTATCCGACGGCGGATTGGCGCCTGCGCCGGTCTGCATGGGGCGCACCTGTGTGGCGTTGTGTAGGCCGCAATACCACTGCGCCGGCAGCGCGCCCCCGTACTCCTCAGGGGGGCCGTTCGTCCAGGTCGCGGAGGGATCGGCGGGCGTGCCATCCGCACCGTTCGTGCTGCCGCCGAGCCCGGAGCCATATCCGGACAGGTTGTAGGTGGCGTGTGCGTGCGCGTCCGCGGAAAGGAGCAGCGGGAACGACGCAGCGAAGGAGACGACGAGCGCGCTCAACGATCGACGCATGACCAGGCGAATACCGGACCGGGAAAGTCGCGAGCAATGCGACAGGATGTCGCACCCGGGGATTTGCCGTCGACGATCGCCGGCATGCGTGGCACCTTTGGAGGACGTGCGCCGTTCGACGCTTCGCATCGCTCGCCGGCCTCGCGCGCTCGTCCCCATGATTCTCCTCGCGACGGCGATGGTACGCGACGCCCGTGCGCACGGCGACGTCCCCGGGTCGCTGCAAGGTGTCGAGGTGCCAAAGGTTCCCGGTTTGCTCTCGGGCCATGCCCCGATCGTCCACAATCGCGCGAAAGCGATCGCGCTCGGCAAGGCGCTATTCTGGGACATGCAGGTCGGCAGTGATGGCATGGCGTGTGCGAGCTGTCATTTCCACGCCGGCGCCGACGCGCGTGTGAAGAACCAGCTGTCGCCGGGCCGCGCCGCGAACGCGACGTTCGGGCTGACCGCGTCCGGCGGCATGGGCGGATCGAACTACACGCTCCGCCTTTCTGATTTCCCGTTCCATCGGCTCGACGACGTATCGATCATCGACTCCACCGTGCTGTTCGATAGCGACGACGTCGCCGGATCGGGCGGCGCCTTCGCGGGGGTGCTCCGGGGGGGCGGGGACGGATCGACGCCCTTCGACGATTGCACGCCGGGCGACGCCGGCGAGTTCACGATCAACGGGCTCGCCACGCGCGCGGTCACCTCGCGCAACGCGCCGTCGGTGATCGGCGCCGCATTCAACCGACGCTCGTTCTGGGACGGACGCGCCAACGCGGTGTTCAACGGCGTGAATCCCTACGGCGATCGCGACCCGAGCGCCGGCGTGTGGATGTGGCGCGCCGGGCGGCTGCGTCACAAGCGGCTACGCCTGCAGAACGCGTCGCTGGCATCCCAGGCCGTCCAGCCCCCGCTCGATCCCACCGAGATGTCCTGCAGCGGCCGGACGTTTCCCGACCTCGGCCGCAAGCTGTTGCGACGGCGCGCGCTGCAGTTCCAGGCGGTCCATCCCGCCGATGGTGTGCTCGGTCCCTATCGCGCGCCGGCAGGCAAGGGACTGCGGCGGACATACGCATCGCTCGTGCGCGCCGCGTTCGACCGGCGGTTCTGGGCCGCGCCGTCGCGCGTCGCCCGCGGCCAGGTCGGGACGCCGACGGTCGGTGGCGCGCCATTCGATCAGATGGAAGCGAACTTCGCCTTCTTCTTCGGGCTCGCCGTACAGCTGTACGAATCGACGCTGATCGCCGATCAGACGCCATTCGATGGCGCGCGCGGTACCGACGGCGTCCCGGTCGCCTTCGATGACCAGCAACGGCGCGGGCTGGCGGCCTTCGTCGATCTCCACTGCGCACAATGCCACCGCGGGCCGACGCTCTCGGGATCGACCTTCGGCATCGATCCGGCGGCGCTCACCGAGGTCGATCGCAAGCCGCTGCGCGGAAGCGGCGGCGAGATGGTGCTCGGTCTTGTCGACACGGGTTTCATCAACACCGGGGTGGTGCCGCGCGATGCCGATCCGGGCATCGGGGGAAGCGATCCGTTCGGTAACCCGCTGTCGTTCACGGCGCAGTATCTCGCCGTGCTCGCCGGAGGTCCCACAGCCGCCGTCGACGACTTCGTTGCGCGCAGCTGCGCGATGTCGGCCCCGTTTGCGGTGACCGCATTCGGTCAGCCGCCGTTCCCCTCGACCGACCTCGTCGACGATCCGGCCGGGACGACGGCGTGCACCGCGCCACGCTGGGCCGCCGTGCCGAGCCCGAGCATCGTCGCGGCCGAGAGCGCGCAGAGCGACGGGGGTCGACTGCCGCTGGGTGTGCAGGGCGCGTTCAAGGTGCCGTCGCTGCGCAACGTCGAGCTGACCGGTCCGTACATGCACAATGGCGGCATGGCGACGCTCGACGAGGTGGTCGAGTTCTACAACCGCGGCGGCAACTTCGCGTCGCTTGGCAAGGACGCCGAGTTCCTCTTCGGCATCGGCGCGGCCCCCGACCTGCGCGCCGACCTCGTCGCGTTCCTGCGCACGCTCACCGACGAGCGGGTGCGGTGGGAGCGCGCGCCGTTCGATCACCCGGCACTGTCCATCCCGCACGGGCACGTTGGTGACGAGCACGCCGTCGACGGGGCGGGCAGGGACGGGCGAGCCGCCACCGAGTATCTCGAGGTGCCGGCGGTCCCCGCATCGGGCCGGAGCGCTGCGGACGGACCGCTGCTCGCGTTCGACGCGCAGGCGCCGCCGTGATGGCTGCGACAACGTGTCGCGTACCGAGGCGGACGAGGGTCCAGTATGCTCCCTGCCGCCGTGTCGCGCTTCGTTCACCTGATCTTGATCGCCTTCGCGATATTGCCCCTCGGTGCCGACGTGTGGGCGGACGACGATCCACCGCGCCCGCCATCGCTCAAGACCGTTCCCGTCCCCGAGCCGGCCGACCTCGACTTGTACGTCCGCGACCGTGACGCGGCGGTGCTGCTCGGCAAGGCGTTGTTCTGGGACATGCAGATCGGCAGCGACGGGATCGTCGCCTGCGCGACCTGCCACTTCCACGCAGGCGCGGACGCACGCACACGAAATCAGGGCAATCCCGGCCAGCGCCGCGTGCGCCCCGATGGCTCGCCCGATCCCGATGGCGGCTGGGATCGCGGTCGCGGCTTGAACCATCTGCTCCGTGCGGCGGACTTTCCGTCGACGCCCGCGTCGAACGACGTGGTCGGCTCGCAGGGGATCTCGTACTTCGTCTTCCGCGGCCTCGACCGCCGGCTCGCCGAGTTGTTGCAGTCGGCGCCCGACCCCGACGGATTCACGCTGCAGGGGCTGAACCTGCGCCGCACGACCGCGCGCAACGCGCCGTCGGTCATCAACGCGGTCTTCAACGACAGGCAGTTCTGGGACGGCCACGCGGCGCGGGTGTTCAACGGCGTGAACGGCCTGGGCGACGGCGACCCCGGCGCCTTGGTGATCCGCGCCGACGATCCCGGGTCGCCGCAGCTGGTGCGAGTGCGGATCGCACCCGCGAGCCTGGCGTCGCAAGCGATGACGCCGCCGACGGGCGACGTCGAGATGGCGGCGCACGATCGGTCCTTCAGGAGCCTCGCCCAGCGTATCGTCACGTCCGACCTGCGCGGCCGGATCGGGGGGCTGCGACCGCTGACGGGACAGCTCGTGCATCCCGCGGACAGCGTGCTCGGACGCTTCAGCCGTTGGCCGTTGCCGGGTCTGCGGATCGCTCGCTACAGCACGCTCGTCCGCCGCGCGTTCCAGCCGCGTTGGTGGCACGCCCGCCGCAAGGTGCGGGTCTGGCCCGACGGCCACGTCGACCTCGCGCGCGACAGCGACCGCGATTCGATGACGCGGGAGGAACGTCTCCTCGAGCACAACTTCCCGCTCTTCTTCGGTCTCGCGATCGCTCTCTACGAGAGCACCCTGGTCGCCGACGACTCGCCGTACGACCGCTTCATGGATGGCGATCCGGGGGCGATCTCGCCGCAGGCGGTGGCGGGCGTCGACGTGTTCCGCAGCCAGGCACGCGGCCGCTGCATCAACTGCCACGAAGGCGCGGAGCTGACCGGCGCATCCGTCCGCCGCGTTGCCGAGAGCCCGACCCGTATCCGCAACGGCCAGGCTCTCGACCGCGGCTTCAACAACATCGGCGTCCTGCCGACGCGCGAGGATCCCGGCGTCGGCGGTAGCGACACCTTTGGACGGCCGTTGTCGACGGTGCGCGCGCTGGTGCCGCCGCCGGTCGAGCCGATCGCGGTCGACGGCGCGGTGAAGGTGCCGGGACTGCGAAACGTGGCGCTCACGGCGCCGTACTTCCATACGGGAAGCTTTCTCACGTTGCGGCAAGTGCTTCAGTTCTATTCCCGCGGCGGAGACGTCGTCCCGCAGTATTCACTCGATGCAACGGTCGAGATATCGCCGCTCAACGTCCTCGAGAACACACCGGACGAGCTCGACGCGCTCGAAGCGTTCCTGGAGTCGTTGACCGACGAACGCGTGGGCCGTCAGCAGGCGCCGTTCGATCACCCCCAGCTCTTCGTGCCGAATGGCGCGGTCGATGCGAGCGGAATGGTGGTGGGCGATGGCCAGGGTGCGACGCGCGACGCGACCGAAGAGATTCCTGCCGTCGGTCGCGCGGGGGGCGATTCCCTCGGGCCCCTTGCGGTCGACCCGTGACGTAGCGCTGCTCCCGTGCGACATCATGCCGCATTCACATAACCATTCCACTTTCCTATGTTGTCAATGGAGCCAAAGACTGTGGTCCACTTTGTCGTAAGGAGGGGATATCAGTGACTTCACGAACGAAAGGCCCCGTGATCTTGGCGGGATTGGTGGCGGCGATCGCCCTGACGACGTCGACCGGCCACACCCACGCGACGTACAACATCTCCGGGTACGGCTCGGGGCTCGGCGGCAGCACGAACGGCGCAGACGGACAACCGACGTCCGGCGCGTTGGCGAGTTGGACCAACGGTCCTGTGGCCGACTACACCGGCGCGCTCCCGGTGCAGTGGTACTGCGGCCTGCACAACGCGAAACAGGTGCGTACCATCCAGACCGGTGCGGGTGCCAGTCCACCCTCGGGCAGCTTGCTCGCGCAGGTGGTGACATACAATGGTGCGAACGACCCTGACTATCCGACCGATCTCGTGCTCGCGGTCGGCGGATTGTCCTGGGCGGATCCGAGCAACGGCGGCCAGGGCTGGGGACACGGCCTCGATTATGGCTTGATCCACGTGACGCCGCTCGACACGATCCTCGCCGGCGGCCCAGTGAAGCTCACGGTTACCCTCGACGATGATCCGTCCGACGGCGTCGCTCCCCAGCTGGCCTATGCACTGTATGCCGGATGGGACACCAGCACGACGGCCTTACGGCATCAGACCTTCGTCACCAGCCCGACGCCGGAGGCGACCAATCCTCTAGGCTCGACCGGTTTGAGGTTGATCGACTACGCCGTCGCCACCGCCCCGGGCCAGGTGTTGAGCCGCTCCTACGACATCGATCCGGCGGACGGTGGTGAATACACGATTTTCATCGCCGCGCTCGGCGGTGTTGCCGGGCAGTATCGGCTGACGGCGGGATTGTATCCGGACGCTGCGGTCGCCACATGCGCGGCGAACCTGGCCACCGCCCAGGCCTCGCTCAGCACGTGCAACACCGATCTCGCGACCTGCGCGGACGAGCTCGACGCCGCCACTGCCGACGCCGATGGCGACGGAGTGCCGGACGGCATCGACACCTGTCCGAACACGCCGGCCGCGATACCCGTCGACCTCGCCGGGTGCTCGCAGGCGCAGTTCTGCGGCAGCTTCGACATCACGACGAAGAGCGGCAACAAGGAGTGCAAGAAGGCCGACTGGAGGAACGACGAGCCGCTGCTGAGCGGGAAGACGGCCGACTGCCTGTCTGACCGGCGCAACACCGGTCTCTGCTTGCCGAAACCCTGAACACCCCAGCCAACGCCGGAGCCGCCGCAGACCGCGGCGGCTCCGGTGGCGATCACGTGGTGCAGGTGCCCGCGACGCTCTCCTTGTCGATCGCCGTACAGCTAGTCCTCTGGAAGCCGTGCGATGTCGTCCGCGCGATGATCGCGACGGTGAGTGTCTCGTGAGGTCCCGCGGTGGCGCGCGGCGAGGTGGAACCCTACGTCCGCTGCTTCGCCTCTTCGTGGAGCGGCAGTACGGCCTTCCAGTGCTCGCTCGCGATGCGACGGATGACGTGCGCCATGAGCTCGCCTCGGCTCCGGACCTTGAAGTGGCGGTACAGCCTCTTCACGTACTCGTGGGCCGTTGCGCGGGCGACCCCGAGACGGTTCGCCACCTGTTTCTCGCTGTCGCCCTCGATCAGGAACGCGAGCGTCTGCCGCAATCGCGGTGAAACCTGCTGTGGCGTAGGTTCGGTGGCGGAGACGAGCGCCTGGCCCATCAGGCGGCCGATCTCCTCATGCACGAAGCTCAGCAGCCGCTGCTCACGCGGCGTGAAGGGTCGGTCTCCCGTCGTGCGGTGAAGCGCGATGACGTCGACGGCATCCTCCGCCGAGGTCTGAAAGACCGACGTCATTTGGTGATCGAGGTGGCTCGGGCGGTAATAGTCGTTCCACGGCGCGGCCCCGTACCAGTCCCGATCGGGAACCAGCTCCTGCCGCGTCCTCGTCACCAGGCGACCGGGCAATGGCTGGAGCGCCCGGAAGATCGGATCGGACGCGGGGGTGAGTTGGCGCATGTAGGTGCCGTAGAGTGCGAGCTGATCCGGCTCGAAGCCGGCGGCGAAGGCCGAGAGTGGGCGCACGGGGCGCTGCGGGCGACCCCACAGTCCCTCGCCGCCCGCGCATGCCGTCGCCCCGACCAGCCGGCACAGTCCCTCGAACATCCGCTCGTGCCAGAGCGCCGGATCCGCTCCGAGATCGCGGCAATCCCCGACGAGCCGAATCACCCGCCGAACGTCGCTCAGCCGCAACAGGTCGCCTTTGGACACGTCCCGGACCCTCCATTTAGGGGACTGGCCAGTCCGATGCTGGGCCGGTTAGCGTCGGTAGAACTATAGGTGGCCCGCCTCGAGCGGGTCAATCCGGATGTAGCTCTAGGAGGATCGGTATGAGGCGCACAATGGGAACTCAGCCCAGGAGCCGGAACCTCCTCTTGACGCTCGTCCTGGGCCGCGGCGGGCAACCCGAGGTGCGGACGACCACGACGCGGTGGTGGGTGCTCCCGTTGACCGTCCTGCTGGCGGCGACGGTCGCTGCGGCCGGTGCGGCGGCCGACGAGGCGACGGCGCTGCGCACCACCTCGCTCGGCAAGGCGCGGCTGTCCCTGAGAAGCCGCAGCTCGACCGTGGCGCAGAGCAGCGCTGCCACGTGGGCCCTCTCGAAGGTCGGCGCGATCAGCCCGACCAACGACGTCACCTGGAACATCACGGCGACCCAGTCGTCGACCGGCGACAAGAAGCTCGTCGTGACCGGCAAGGTCACGATCAGGAACAACGGCCTCAAGAGCGCGCCGATCGGCAACATGGTCGTGACGCTCCAGCACAAGCCGGCGAACCAGTGGGTCACGCTGTCGTCGGACATCGCGAACGCGACCTCCGGCGACGCGGCGGTCAGCGCGAAGATCGTCAAGTGGACCAACAACAACGACGACAGCGACGGCCTGGACGATGACGACATCGAGCCCGGCGATTCGTTCAACGTCACGACCATGGACGAGAACTCCGCGTCGGGCCCGCTGACCTTCACGAACAGCACCACCGGCGCCCCGATCAACCTGTCCCCGCAGCTCACGCTCGCGCCGGGCGCCTCGGTCAACGTGACCTTCACGGCGACGTACGACAACAACGTCATGAACCTGCCGACCGGCCGCAAGATCCGGGCGCAGCTCTATGTCTCGTTCGGCAACGCGGGCCTGGGCTGGAACACCGCCCCCAACCTCGACATCAACGGCAACGGCACGATCGACCCCGACGAGGCGCGCGTCCGCACCGTGTCGGCGCGCTTCGGCCAGAAGCTCGTGCCGGCGCCGACCCCCACCAACACGCCGGTCACGCTCAGCGACACCGCCGGCGACATCACCACCAGCGGCACGGTCTCGTACACCAACGCCGT
>DATJZY010000172.1 GCA_035577985.1 Candidatus Eisenbacteria bacterium | reverse complement strand
GCTGCAACCCCCCGGCACCCCGTCGCCGAGGGCGGGACACGCATCGGTCAGGCGGCGGCGCCGCCGGAGAGGCTGTGGGCCCAGGTGCGCAGGGCGCTGAATTCCTGCACGACGTCGATGCCCGGTCCCCGCATCGGAGCGCCCTCGCCGCCCGCGACGAGCCTCACGCGGCTCGGCAGGAGCGTCCGCAGCCTCGTCACCTGCTTCGTGCCGCGCGCGCCGCGCATCATCGTCGAGAGGCTCACCGCCACGGCGCGGGTGCCGAGATCGGCGGCGACGCTCGCGAGCTGCTCGATCGGGACTTCGGCGCCGACGTAGCACACGCGGCAGCCGGCCATCGCGACCACGAGCGCGGCCATCTGCAGACCGAGCGCGTGGGCTTCGCCGGGCAGCGTCGCGAAGACGACCAGGGGGCCGCGCGCGCGCTCCTCGAACGGGAGGCGATGCGCGCGCAGGACGTCGCCCAGGCGCTCCGAGAGGAAGTGCTCGTGCCGGATCTGGAGACGCCCCGTCTCCCACGCGTCGCCGACGGCGCGCAGCAGCGGCGCCACGCGCTCCTCGAGAAAGGGGAGCGGCCCGAGACGGCCCCACTCGGACGTGAGCGCGCGCGTGAGCGCCTCGCCGTCGAAGCGCGCGACGAAGCCGAGGAGGTCCTCGGGGTCCGCCGGTCCCCTCGCCGACGCCGCCCGCGGCGCCGGCGGCAACGCACCCAGGAGGCCCGCGAGGTCGTCGTCGGACGCGCACACGACCTCACCGGCGCGGTGGCCGCACGCCAGCGCCTCGGCGATGCGGCGCAGGCGCGGGACGCTCGCGAGCGGATACACGCGGTGCCCCGACGGCTTTCGCACCGGCTCCGGAAAGCCGTAGCGCCGCTCCCAGGTCCGCAGCGTCTCGATCGGGATGGCCGTCGCCCGCGCGATCGCCCCGATCGAGAGCATGCCGGCCGTGGCGCGCTCCGACACCCCCGCGCGCCGACCCCGCTCCCCGCGCCCCCGGTGCGAGCCGCGCGTCTGGTCCGGCATCGCTCCCATCTACCCGTCGAATCATGTTTTGTCAATCTTTTGGACAGATATTGACAGGGTTCGCTCGCGGGCCTAAGGTCCACCCCATGAAGACTGCAACCGCGATTGCGGAAGATCGCGCCCTCCCCGCCTCCGCATCCGCCGTGTTCGAGCCCGAGACCATCCTTCCGAGCCAGCTTTTCGACCGCGACGGCGGCGCCTCGCTCCAACCCGAGAAGCGGCTCATGCTGGCCGTGCTGGAGGACGCGGTGGCGACACTCCAACGTTACGCCACGGCCAGGGGCCGGGCCGCCGAGCGCCAGTTCGAGGACGCCCGCCAGTGGATCTTCGCCGACGATCCCACCTGGACGTTCTCGTTCGTCAACATCTGCCACGCCCTCGACCTCGAGCCGGCCTACCTTCGGTCCGGGCTCGCGCGCTGGCTCACGACCGTGCGGGCCTCGGCCGCGAGCGGCAAGGTCGTGCCCTTCCGCTACCAGTTTCGCCGCATCGGCGGTTCGCGCACGCGCGCCGTGGTGCCGCGCGCACAACGGTAACCGACCCAAGACTACGTCTTGGGTCGGGGAGGACCCGAGGGTGTGGCGCCGGTGGCACGCGCGACCGACATGCCGCGGCCGGCCAAGCCGGCGCGGCAACGCGAGGTACGCGCGAGGACGTTAAGGCACCGGCGACACGGCCTGCCGACGTGGCGTAATCCGGCAGCGCGCAGGCGCGTCTACATACGGCTTCGCGCCATCCGAATCGGACGGAGGCGCTCCGTCGCCGCGCGACCCCTCGTGCGTACCTCGTGTGCCGCCGGCTTCGCCGGGCTTCGCCGGCCGCGGCATGCCGGTCGCGCGTACCACCGACGCCCCACTCTCGCCCCGACCCAAGACGTAGTCTTGGGTCGGATTCTTTGGGTCGGCTACATCGCCGCTGCCACGCGGCGCTCGGTCATTCGGAAGAGCGTCACCATCACGATCGACGAGGTGACGTTGCCGACCGCGACCGCGGCGAAGACGGCGCGCTCGCCGAGCCCGAGCCATTGCGTGCAGATGATGGACGCGGCGAGGACGCCGACCACCCGGACGATCATCCAGCAGAGCGGGATGGTGGCGTGCCCGAGCCCCTGGAAGGCGAACGCCAACACCATGCTGACGGCGACGAAGGGATAGGACGGGCCGACCAGGCGGAAGTACGCCGCGCCCACTTCCTGGATCTCGGGGTCGGCGGAGAAGACGCTGATCCACAGCGACGGGTTCCACCACAGGACGACAGCCGGGATCGAGAGCAGCGCGACGATGCAGACGCCGGCGCGCAGGACGTACACGCGGGCCCGGTCGGGCCGCCGCGCGCCGGTCGCGAGGCCCACGAGCGTCAGCACCGCGACGGCGAACCCGTAGGCGAACGACATGAGCAGGAAGTCGAAGCGCGTGCAGAGCCCCCACGCCGCGAGATGGGCCGTGCCGAGGCGCGCGACGACGGTCGTGAGGATCATGAGCCCCAGGTAGTTGACGATGGTCGAGAGCGACGCGGGTACGCCGACCTGCAGGATCTCGCGCAGGGGTGCGCGGCGGATGCGATGCGGCACCGGCGCCGGATGGATCACGCCCCTGCCGCCGAAGACGTAGTAGGCGCGCGGGATCGTCGCCAGGCCCTGCGAGGCGAGGAGCGCGACCGCGGCGCCGGGGAGCCCCATCCCCAGGGTGAACATGCAGAGCGGCGTGAGCATCATCTGGAGCGTCAGCGACACGCTCGACCACGTCGACGGCACGCGCACGTTGCCCTCGCCGCGCAGCATGCTGTCGAACATGCCGCCGGTGAACGTGATCGCCGCGCCACCGAAGAGGATCCGCCCGAAGCCGGCCGCCGCGTCGAGCACGGCCGGGTCGACGCGCGGGCCGCTCATGAGACGGAAGACGAACGTGCCGCCGAGGATCATGACGAGCCCGAAGGCGACCCCGACCGTGACCGCGAGCCCGATCGCGTGCTCGGCGATCTCGACCGCGTATCCGGGCCGGCCGGCGCCGAGCGCGCGCGCGATGGCGGAGGCGACGCCGCCCCCGAGCCCGCCCGTCATGGCCGTCCCGACCAGCAGCGAGATCGGGAAGACGAGCGAGACGGCCGCGATCGCCTCGGAGCCGAGGCGGCTCACGAAGTAGGTGTAGAGCACGTTCGTCGCGGTCGCGAGCACCATGACGAACGTCGTCGGCACGGCGAGCCGCAGCACGGCTCGCATCGGCGGCAGCGCGAGCAGCTCGACCGGCTCGGCCTGCGCGGGCGTGCTGACCGCGGGCGCGCTCACCGCGGCGCCGGCTTACGACGCCGGTTGCGCGGCGGGCGCCTCGGCGGCAGCGGCCGCCACCTCGGGCTTCTTGCGCGCGATCGAGTACGCGAGCGCGCGACGGAGCTTGCGCTGCGCCCGCTTCACGTGGCGCCGCGCGCGACGGCGCTTCGGATCGGACGGCTTGGCCGTTTCGCTGATCTTCGCGAACCGTCCCTTGGCACGTGCGACCTTCTCGACCAGGGGCTTCGCTTCCGCGACCTCGTCGGCCTTCGGCAACTTCACGAGGGTCTTCTCTTTCGCCTTTCCCATGGCGGCGCGTCATAGCAGCCGCGAACGGCGGATGACAGTGCTCGTCCCGCGGTGGTAGGGTCCCGCCCATGCACGACCTCGTCATCCGCGGCGGCCTCCTCGTCGACGGCACCGGCACCCCGCCCCGCGACGGCGACGTCGCGATCGACGGCGATCGCATCGCGGCGGTCGGCGACGGCGTCGGCGCCGGACGGCGCGAGCTCGACGCCAAGGGCGCGGTCGTCGCGCCCGGCTGGGTCGACATCCACACCCATTACGACGGCCAGGCGACGTGGGATCCGTACGTGACGCCCTCGTCCTGGCACGGCGTCACGACGGTGGTGATGGGCAACTGCGGCGTCGGCTTCGCGCCCGCGCAGCCCGATCGTCACGACTGGCTGATCGGGCTCATGGAAGGCGTCGAGGACATCCCGGGGGCGGCGCTCGCCGAGGGCATCCGGTGGGGGTGGCAGAGCTTCCCCGAGTATCTCGACGTGCTCGAGCAGATGCCGCGCGTGCTCGACATCGGCACGCAGGTGCCGCACGGCGCCGTGCGCGCGTACGTCATGGGCGAGCGCGGCGCCAAGAACCAGCCGGCCACCGCCGCCGACGTCGCCGCCATGGCGGCGATCGTGCGCGACGGCGTGGCGGCGGGCGCGCTCGGCTTCTCGAGCTCGCGCACGCTCCTGCACCGCGCGGTCGACGGCGAGTGCGTGCCCGGCACCTTCGCGGCCGCGGACGAGATGATCGGCATCGGGCGCGTGCTGGGCGAGCTCGGCCGCGGCGTGCTCGAGGTCGCCTCCGATCTCATGCCCGAGGATCCCGAGCTCGCGTGGATGGAGCAGCTCTCGCGCGAGACGGGCCGCCCGGTCACTTTCGCGTGCCTGCAGAACGACCTCGATCCGTCGCAGTGGCGGCGCCTCCTCGATGCAGCCGAGCGCGCCGCCGCGCGTGGCGCCCACCTGGCGCCGCAGATCGCCGCCCGGCCGACGTCGGTCCTGATGGGCCTCCAGTCGAAGCTCCACCCGTTCGTGATGCACCCGAGCTATCGCGAGATCGCCGAGCTGCCCCTGGCCGAGCGCGTGGCGCGCCTGCGCGATCCCGCGCTCCGCGAGCGCATCCTCGGCGAGCAGCCGGCGGTCCCGAACCCGCTCCTCGCGTACATCGTGCAGGCGTTCCACAAGCTTTTCCCGCTGGGCGACCCGCCCGACTACGAGCCGGGTCCCGAGCGGAGCGTCGCCGGCATCGCGGCGCGCGAGGGCCGCTCGCCCGAATCCGTCGCCTACGATCTGCTGCTCGAGCAGGACGGCTACGCCTTCCTCTACTTCCCCTTCCTCAACTACTCGGGCGGCGACTTCGCGGCGATCCACGAGATGCTCCTGCACCCGCACGCGGTCATCGGCCTCGGCGACGGCGGCGCGCACTGCGGCGTCATCTGCGACGCCAGCACGCCGACCTACCTGCTCACGCACTGGGTGCGTGACCGCGTGCGCGGCCCGCGTCTCCCGATCGAGATGCTGGTCGCGCGCCAGACCCGCGACACGGCCCGTCTCTATGGCCTGCTCGATCGCGGCACGCTCGCGCCCGGCATGCTCGCCGACGTCAACCTGATCGACTTCGATCGCCTCGCGCTCGAGGCGCCGGAGATGGTGTACGACCTGCCCGCGAGCGGCCGCCGGCTCGTGCAGCGCGTGCGCGGCTACCGCAACACGGTGAAGCGCGGCACGGTGACGTACGAGCAGGGCGAAGCCGTGGGCGCGCTCCCCGGCCGGCTCGTGCGCGGTCCGCACGCCGCGCCCGCGTGAGCGACGTCCCCGGCATCGACGCCGCCCGGGTTGCGCGGTTCTTCGCCGCGCACGTCCCCGGCGGCGACGTGCCGCTCGCGTTCGAGCTCATCAGCGGCGGCCGCTCGAACCTCACCTACCTCGTGCGCGGCGGCGGGCGCGAGTGGGTGCTCCGCCGCCCGCCGCTGGGTCACGTGCTCGCGACCGCGCACGACATGGCGCGCGAGCACCGCGTGCTGGCGGCACTCGCCGACACCGACGTCCCCGTCGCGCGGCCGTTCGCCCTGTGCGAGGACGCCGCCGTCAACGGCGCGCCCTTCTACGTGATGCAGTACCGCCCGGGCGTGGTCGTGCACGACCGGCTCCCGGCCGGCTTCGCCGAGCGTCCGGAGGATCGCCGGCGCATCGGCGCCGCGCTGGTCGACACGCTCGCACGTCTGCACGCGATCGACTACGCGGCGGTCGGCCTCGGCGATTTCGGCCGCCCCGACGGCTACCTCGAACGTCAGGTGCGCCGGTGGGCGAAGCAGTGGGAGGGCAACAAGACGAGCGAGCTGCCGATCGTCGACGCGCTGCTCGCGCGCCTCGGCCGCGCGCTCCCGACCTCGCCGGCGCCGACCATCGTCCACGGCGACTACCGCCTCGGCAACGTCGCGCTCGACCCGGCCGACCCCGGCCGCATCGCCGCCGTCTTCGACTGGGAGATGGCGACCCTCGGCGATCCGCTCGCCGACCTGGGCTACCTCCTCATCTACTGGAGCGAGCCCGGCGACGCGCCGCTCGCCGGCGCGTTCTCGACGGCGACCGCTGCGCCCGGGTTCCCGAGCCGTGCCGAGATGGTGGACGAGTACGCGCGGCGCAGCGGACGCGCCGTCGACGCGGTCGACTTCTACCAGGTGCTGGCGCTGACCAAGCTCGCCGTCATCAGCGAAGGCATCTACAAGCGCCACACGATCGGCAAGGACGTCGCGGCCACCACGCCCGCGCTGCGCGTGACCGCCGCCCTCGCCGAGCGCGCGCAGGCGATCGCCGACGCCTCGCGCGACGCGCGCCTATAGATGCCGGCCCAAGACTTCGTCTTGCCGCCGGCAATGGAGGCACGCGCGACGAAGTCGACGCGCCAGCCCATGAGTGGAGGACGCGGTGCCGGCGCTCTCTCTACCGTGGCCGCCGACGCGTCCCCGAACCGTTTCTTCGGGATGCCTTCGCGCGTACCTCGTCTGCCGCGCCGGCTTCGCCGGCCGCGGCATGCCGGTCGCGCGGACCACCCACGCCACGCTCTCGCCCCCGAGCCGAGACGGAGTCTTGGCTCGGAACCTCGATCTCGGCGCGCTTGGCCGCGTACCAGGCGTCGAACTCCGGGCCCTCCCAGGCGCGGTGCAGCCCGCGACGGTAGTGGTCGGCGTTTCGATGATACAGCCACGCGTTGAGACGATTCTCGCGCGACGAGTCGCGCGTGCGCACCACCTTCGCCGGCACGCCCGCGACGATCGACCCGGGCGGGATGATCGTGCCCTCCTTCACGAACGCGCCGCCGGCGACGATCGAGCCGCGGCCGATGACCGCGCCGTCCATCACCGTGGCGCCGATGCCGATCAGGCACTCGTCCTCGATCGTGCAGCCGTGGACGGTCACGTGGTGCGTGATCGAGCAGAACGCACCGACCACCGTCGGACGATCGTAGGCGACGTGGACCATGACGAAGTCCTGCACGTTCGTCATGCGGCCGATGCGGATCTCGTGGCATTCGGCGCGCAGCACGGCGTTGTGCCACACCGACGCGCCCTCGCCGATGCGCACGCCGCCATAGAGCTGCGCCGACGGCGCGATCCAGACCGACGGATGGACGTCCAGCATCCCCCGCACCTAGCACATCGGCCGCTCGCTCCTCACCGCGGCTCCGGGATCGGGGGGCGACCCCGGAGCCGCTCGGTCGAGCCGACATTGGGGGGTCAGGGCTCGACGGTGAGGAATGCGCCGGCGACGCTGCCGCCGGCGACGGGATACGAATCGTACGACCACTCGCCCCACAGGGCCGGCACGGCGTGCACCGTCGTGGTCCCGGGTCCGACGAGCCGTGCCGGGCTGCGATTGCCCTCGGCGTTGTCGAAGCGTGCGACGTTGCCGTCGTCGGCCCAGTAGTAGGCGTCCTGCGTGAGGTTGATCGTGCTGCCGTCGTCGAACGTGCCGACGAGGGTGTAGGGTACGACGTTGCCGACGTGGCCCGCGTGCGGGCTGGGCGTGAGCGCGCTCGCGACCAGCCGCCGTACCGTGAGCACGGCGTCGCCACCGCTGTCGTGCGAGGAGACGCCCGAGGGATGCCGCGCGGTCACGACGGCCGTGCCGAGATCGCGACCGACGACGCGGCTGCGGTTGCCCGCCTCGTTCGTGGCGTCGGCAACATCCGGCGCGAGCGACGCCCACGTCACGATCTGGGTCACGTTGAGCGTCGTCCCGTCCGGGTAGTGGCCGATGGCCGTGAACGAGAAGCCGTTGCCGAGGTTCCGCACGACGCTGCCGGGCTGGACCGTGATGCTCTCGATCGCTCCCGGCAGCACCGTCACGACCGCGGTCGCGGTGACACCCGTCGCGACGTGCGTCGCGGTGATCGTCGCCGTGCCGGCGCCGACGGTGCGCACGCGGCTGCGATTCGGCGGTGCGTCGTCGGCGACGGCGACCGAGGGATCGCTCGAGGAATAGACGCACTCCTGCGTCAGGAGCCCCGTGAAGGCCGGCGGATAGTGGCCGATGGCGGTGAACGACTCCCACTCACCGATGCCACGCGTCGCCGCCGGCGGATCGAGGGTGATGCTCGCGAGCGCGCCCTGGACCGCGACCGTGACCGGCGGGCTCAGGATCCCGGTCGCGACGTCCCGCGCGCGGATGTCGGCGTAGCCGGCCGCGACCGCATGGACGAGGAGACCGCCGCCCACGATCTCCGCGACGCCGGGATCGCTCGACTCGAGCACGTAGCCGAGACCGGCCTGCGACAGGTTGCGACTGCCGTTCTCGAAGATGCCACGGACGGCGAACGCACGCTGCGAGCCGACCGGGATCACGTTGGGCGGGTAGCCGGTGTCGATCTCGAGGGCGACGAGGTCACCCAGCACGTGCACGACCACGTCGGGCGACGCCATGCCCGACCCGGGATCGGTCGCGAAGACGCGTGCGTCGCCGCCGTCGACGGCCACGAAGCGGCTCCGATCGCCGGCCGTGTCGGTGGCGACGGCGATGCCGGGATCGCGCGACGTCCAGGTGACCTCCTGGGTGACGTTGCGTGACCCGCCGCCTTCGTACGTGCCGATGGCCGTGAGGCGAAGGGTCTGCCCGTTGCGGAGCCAGTCGCCCGGGCTGCCGGTTCCCGACACCTCGATCCCGCTGAGGGCGCCGAGCACGTGGAAGGCGAGCGGGTACGACATGATGCCCGTCGCAGGGTCGGTGCAGGTGATGAAGGCGAGGCCGGGCGCGATGGCATCGATGCGGCTGCGATCGTTCGCCGGATTGGTGGCCGCCGCGACCGCCGGCTCGCTCGACGACCAGCTGCACGTCTGCGTCAGGTTGAGCGTGCTGCCGTCGGCGAACACGCCGTGCGCCGTCATGCGCTGGGCCTCGCCGGGGAAGCGGGACCCGTACAGCGAGTTCCCCGAGAGCCAGACGTAGCTGAGCGCGCCCGTGACCCGCAGCGTGGCGTCGTTCGCCGTGTCGGTCGTGCCGATGCCCGAGATGGGATCGGTCGCCGAGATGACGGCCGTGCCCCGCTTCAGCGCCTCGACCCGGCTGCGGTTGCCGGGCCGGTTGGTGGCGCGGGCGATCGCCGGCGCGCTCGACGCGTAGACCACGCGCTGCGTGAGGTTCTTCGTGATGCCGCCGGTGAAGTAGCCGGTCACCGTGTAGCCCTCGTGATCGCCCGGGCGTTTGGCGACCGCGTGCGGCGCGATGGTGAGCTTCTCGAGCGGCCAGGTGACGGTGAGCGTCGCGTCGCCGCCGCTGTCGGCCGAGCGAACGCCCGTCTCGGGATCGACCGCGCCGATCGTCGCCATCCCCGGTCCCACGGGGTCGACGAACACGCCGCCGGCCGAGCTCGCCGTCGTCGCGACACTCTCGTCGCTCGAGAGCCACAGCACCTTCGCCGAGTAGTCCGTCGTCGTGCCGTCCGGGGCGTGCGCGGTGGCCGCGAAGGCGGGATGCTCGCCCACCATCACCGTCTGGGCCTGCGGCGTCACCTCGAGCGTGAAAGGCGGCTCGACCGGCGGCGTCAGGAAGCGGAGCAGCGGCACGCACAGCTCCGTCTCGCGACCGACGCGCAGGCGGCCGGTGCCGAACTTCGTCGCGAGGGTGGTCGTGTACGGCGTTGCGCGCGGCTGCGCGAGCGGTCGCGTGCGCGCGACGCGCGCGGCGTAGCAGAGGACATCGTGATCGGCGCCGGCGCACAGGCGCGTCGGCGCCCGGACGTCGAGGAGGCGCTCGCCAGTGGCGTCCGCGACCCCGGTCCGGACACGCCGCGCGCGGCGGGTCGCCTTCACGTCGTAGCAGGTGAGGTCGGCGGGCGGATCGCCCGTGGCGACGACGGCGCCGGGCGCGGCCGACGACACGAGCAGCCGTCGCGCGACCTTGAGGACGACGCGCTCGCTGCCGAGCCGCGTGACGGCGTCGAGCGCCACGCCGACCCGCCGCGCGTGTCCCGCTCCGCCGTGCGCCACCGCAGCGAAGCCCGTCATGAGCGGCGTCATCGCGGCGGGAAGCACCGGCCGGCAGAGCGCGACCGGCTGGCGAACGCCCAGGCGGGTCGTCGCGAAGCGATCCGTCACCTGGAGGGCGGCCGGCGGGGCGAAACGCTCCGTGGCCTTGTCCGCGCGGGCGGGCTTCGCCTGGTAGCAGAGGTACGAGGCGGGGTCGGCCGCCGGCGAGTCCGCCCACGCCCGGGCGGACGCCACCAGCGCCAGAACGGCGATCGCTCGAACCCCCCGCATCGTGCCCGCCTGCACGAGCAAGGATCACGCCCGAAAACGACGAAAATCCCCTGCGCTCGGGGCGTTCCCACCAGAGCGCGCGCGCACGCCTTGCGAGCCTGCACGGCGGCGGCGGACTCACGGGCGGCGCCGCTCCGACCTTCAGCCCGGACGCGCGTGCCAGCGGCGGATCAGCGCGGGGACGACGAGCATGACGGCGAGCCCGGCGAACGCGGCCATGCGCTGATCGCCGAGCAGGCCGTCGAACCACAGCGTCGACACCATCCCGAGGACGAAGTAGATCATGTCGCCGGCGATCGTGAAGAGCCAGCTCGCGAGGAGACCGAAGCCGGCCGCGGCCGCGAGCGCGCGCCCGAACGGGAGCCCGGCGCCGAACGCCGTCAGCGCGACGCCGACCGGCGCCGACGTGCCGCCGACCGGCATGACGCGTATGACGCCCTTCATCATCATCTCGCCCGCGAGCCGCAGGCGCGGCACGCGGCGCGCGAGCGCCGACAGCACGACCAGCATCGGCTCGAACACGAACGCGAGGACGACGTCGGACGCGAAGTAGAGCACGCCCATCACGAGCGGGCCGAGGCCGCCGTTGTGCCCGAGCAGCACGCCCGGCGGGATGCCCATGCCGCCGGGAATGCAGAAGAGCAGGAGCACGCCCCACCATCCCCGCGGCCAGCCGTCCGGCACCGGGGCGGTCGGATCCCACGCCAGACGCTGCAGGTATTCGGCGATCATGCGAGGGCCCGGAGCGCGGCGGCGACCGCCCGCTTGTGCTGGACCAGCACCGCCTTCACGCGGAGCTCGCGGCCCGCGACCGCGGCGCCGAGCCGGGCGGCGTCCGCCGACACGCGGCAGGTGAGCAGGCGCGGCGCGTGGCGCGCGGTCACGCGCTCTACCTGGCGATAGAAGCGCTCGGCACCGTCGTCGGCCACGAGCAGCAGCCGCGAGACACGCTCGGCGCGCCGTGCGTCCGCGCGGGTCGCGAGCACGTCGAGGCCCCGCGCCTCGGCCGCGAGCGCATCGGCGCTGCCTTCGAGCCCGAGCACGAGATCGCCGTGCGCGTGGGCACAGGCGAGGGCGCGCGCGAGCGCGGCCTCCAGGGGAACGTCGGGCACGGCGAGGGCGGCACCCGACCACAGCGGTCGCGCCGACGCGCCGAGCCGTGCGCGGATCGCCGCGGCGCGGGGGTCCGCTTCGACCTCGCGCGGGAGCGGCGGAACGACGGCGTGCACCCGCTCTCCCTTACGTGTCGCGCCGCGCGGTTCAACCCGCGTCGCGATTGACAGCGCCCCGTGGGTTCGCCAACGCTCCACGCGATGGCAGATCGGGACGCGTTCCCGCCGTGCCCGTACGCGCGCTTCGTCGGCATGGAGGTCGCGCGCGTGGGCGACGACTACGCGTGCGTCCGTTTGCCCCGCTCGCACGACACCGCCAATCGGAACGGATCGCTCCACGGGGGCGTCACGGCGTCGCTCCTGGACGTCGCCGGGATGCTGGCGGCGCAGAGCGCGCCGGGCGGCACCGCGCCCGCCGGATCGACGATCGACCTCGCCGTGCACTACCTCGCGCCGGCGGTCGACGAAGGGGTCGTGGCGGAAAGCCACGTCACGCGGCGCGGGCGCGAGATCGTGTTCGTCGAGACCCACGTCACGAGCGATGGCGGGACGCCGATCGCGCGCGGCGTGGGCGTCGTGCGCCTCGGCGCGCCGGCCGAGAGCGAGCCGCCGCCGAGCGCGCCGGCCTGCCCGATCGGTCCCGAGACGCAGCTGCTGCCGCGCCAGAGCGGCTCGGCGTTCACGGCCCGCCTCGGCGTCTTCATCGCGACGGTCGCGCCCGGGCACACGGTCTTCGTCCTGCCGATCCGTCCCGAGCTGTGCGACGCGACCGGCCGCCTGCACGAGGGGGCGCTCGCCGCGCTCGTCGATTCGGCGGGCGGCGCGGCGGCATGGTCGGTCCACGGCTGGGATCCGCGCGGCCGCGCCGCCACCATCGGCATGCACCTGTGCTTCGATCGCACGCCGGACGACGAGGACGTCGTGGTCGAAGCGCGCACCACCTGGCGTGCGGCGGGCGTGTTCTTGAACACGGTCACCCTGACGGGACGGCGGACCGGCCGTGCCGTCGCGACCGGATCGGTGACGTATCGGATCGTGCGCCCGGAGCCATGATCCCGGCTGCACACGAGCCTCGCCCGCGCTGCCTGCGCTGCTGGCGGCCCGCGCGACTGTGCTACTGCCGCGATCTCGTGCCGGTCGCGACCGAGACGCGCGTCGTCTTCCTCCAGCACCCGAGGGAGCGCGCCGCCGCCATGGGCACGGCGCGCCTCGCCCACCTGGCGCTCGCGAACTCGGAGCTGCACGTGGGGGCCCATCCGGACGTGCACCAGCGCGTCCACGACCTGGCCGGCGATCCCACCGCCGCCCTCCTCTACCCCGACGGCGATTGCCCCGCGCCGGCGTGGAAGCCGCGCACGCTGGTCGTGATCGACGGCACCTGGACGACCGCGCGCAAGATGCTCGCGCGGACACCTGCGCTGGCCCGTCTCCCGCGTCTTCGCCTCGCGCCGTCCGCGCCGAGCGCCTATCGCATCCGGCGCGAGCCGGCGCCGCATTGCCTGTCGACGGTCGAGGCCGTCGCCGCGGCATTGACCGAGCTCGAGGGCGACGCCGGGCGCTTCGCGCCGATGCTGGGCGCATTCCACTCGCTCGTCGAGACGCAGATCGATTTCGCCGGCACGCATCGCGTGCCCTATCGTCATCTGCGCGCCCGCCGCGGCGCGCGCGCGGAGCGGCTGCGCGACAGCTTGTCGCGCGGCGTCGCGGTGCAGGTCGAAGGGAACCCCGCCGGCGTCGGGCTCGGTCACGAGCTGGTCCTCCTGGCCGCCCGTCGCATCGCCACCGGGGAATCCTTTCGCGCCGTCGTGCGACCCCGGCGCGCGGTGCATCCCCGCTTCGCCGAGCGCGCGGCCATCCCCCTGCGCGCGCTCGTGGAGGGCGGCGACCCGCTCGACGTCGCGCGCGCGCGCTGGGCCGATTTCCTGCGGCCGGGCGACGTCCTGGTCGGCTGGGGAACGTTCAGCCCCCGGCTGCTCGCGGTGGAGGACATGATCCACGACCCCTGGCTCGATCTGCGCCCCGGCGTGATCCAGCGCCTGCGCCGGCGACCCGGCGGCGTCGAGCAGGCGGCGACGGCGCTCGCCGACGCCGCGCCGGGCGATCCCTCGTGCGGGCGCGCCGAGCGGCGCCTGGAGGCGCTCGTCGCGCTTGTCGCGAGCCTCGTCGCGGGAGAGAATCGCTGACGAGGAGGGTCGCATGATCGCGTTTCGCCGCATCCTGGTTCCCCACGACTTCTCGAAGCACGCCGATCGCTCCCTGCGCGTCGCCGCGGATCTCGCGGGGCCCAGGGGCACGCTCGTCGTCCAGCACACCGTCGTGCCGTTCATCCCGGTGACGGACCTGCCGCCGGCGGGTCTCGCGACGTACCTCTCGCCCGAGGAGCTCATCACGGGTGCCCGCCGCCAGCTCGAAGCCACCGTGAAGCGCGTGCTCCGCGGTCGTGGGCCCAAGGTGACGCTGCGGGTGGAGATCGGGGACGCCTATCAGCGCATCCTCGCCGCGACGCGCGGCATGGACCTGGTCGTCCTGGCGACCGCCGGCCGCACGGGGCTCTCGCACCTCATCATCGGGAGCGTGGCGGAGAAGGTCGTGCGCCACAGCCCGATCCCGGTGCTGACGCTGCGGCCCGAGGTCTCGCGGCGCGCCGCGCCGGCCCGTCGCGCCGGCAGCCGTCGCTGAGCGCGCCGCGCAAGCGAAAAAGGGGGCGCCAGCGAGATCGCCGGCGCCCCTTCGTAGCTACACTACGTCGAGCGGGGTGACGCTTACTTGCGGTAGCCGTGCCCCGACGTCGCCTTGTCGGCGGCCTCTTCGGCGCGCCGCGCGGCCGCTTCCACCCGGCCCGCTGCGGCTTCGGCACGCCGGGCGGCGTCCTCGGCGCGCACCGCGGCCTTCTCCGCGCGCTCGTCGGCGTCCTTCGTGCAGCCAGCCGACAAAATCGCGACGGCCAAGATCCCGGCCATGCTTGCACTCACCAATCGCGCTACCATAGGTCCTCCTCCGCTATTCGTCTGTTTTGGCGTCAATGCCGGCGCCAAAGTGCCATTCGATCGGCGTCTCGGCAACTGCCGAGCCGAGGGATGGCACGAGGCCCACGAGGGAGAGTAATGGCTCATCCGATGCACGGCGCGGTCCCCTCCCCGGACACGGAGATGCCGGCCATCCGCGGCCAGTTGATCGGCCTGTTCTCGTTCGACATCGGCTACGAGATCGACCTCGAGCGCGCGCGCCCCCTGCTGCGCGGGGCCGTGACCCCGGGACGCGAGCGCCGCCGGGCGGCACCCTCCTACGTCGGGCACACGACGCCGCCGCTGCGCGCCCCGCTCGGCACGGTCTCGGTCCCCCTGGCCGACGCGCCCGTCACGGCCGAGGCGGCGGTCGTGGTCCACGAGATGGGCGCCGTGACGATCATCCTCACGACGCCGCTCGCCTGCAGCGTCGCGGCGCTGCCGCCGCTGACCGCGACGCTCACCGGCGCCGGACCGCTCGAGGACGCGGCCCGCGCGCTCGCCGACGAGCTGCGGCCGAAGCTCGCGCCGGCGGTCGTGAAGCCGACGGCGAGCGACGTGGTCGAGGACTACTACGTGATCCAGGTCGACGAGGTGACGCCGCCGCTCGCCGCCGTCGACCTGCTGCGGCGGGCGCGCGGGCCGCTCGCGTCGGCGCTGCGCTGCGAGACCGACCCCTTGAGCGACGCCGAGGTCGAAGATGCGCTCCGCACCCAGCTCTCGTACTACCCGGACGACCTCGTGGTCACGGACTGGAACGTGGCGATCGTGGTCGATCCCGAGTACACGGCGGCGGTCGACGTGCTCGAGTACCTGAACGTCCAGCTCCTCGAGCTGCGGTACTACGACGCGCTCCTCGACCGGCACGTCGCCGACACCTACGGCCTTGCCACCTTGCGTCCGCGCCGGATGCCGCTCCTGAACCGCCCGATCGAACGCACGCTCGACGAGCTGGCCGACATCCGGCTCGAGGTCGCGAGCATGGTCGAGCGGCTCCAGAACGCCTTCAAGCTGGGCGGCGACCTCTACCTGAACAAGCTCTACAGCCGGACCGCCGAGCGGCTCGGGCTGCCCGCCTGGAGCGCGAGCGTGCAGCGCAAGCTCGACCTCCTCCAGCAGCGCTACAACGTCCTGGTCGAGCGGGTGCGCGCCGCGCGCAGCGAGGTGCTCGAGGTGACGATCGTCATCCTGATCGTGGTCGAGCTCTTCGTCCTGCTCGCCGGTTGGGGCTGACGCGGGGGCGGGCTTCAGCTCGCCGCGCGCGTCGGGCATGATGCGCGTCATGGCGCTGCCGCCCTGCGGGCTCTACCGCACGACACGCGACCTCGAGCAGCACGTGCCGGCGGGCCGCCTCGTCTACTTCCACAACCACGGCAACCCGGGACCGGGCGTCTATCTGCCGAGCGGCTGGACGCTCAACCGCGCGCAGTGGCACGAGCGCGGGCACACGATTCCGTCGCCCGAGTGGGCGGCGTCGCTCGTCCCGCTGCCACTCGAAGGGCTCTATCGCGTGCGCGACGCGTTCGTGTGCTGCGAGAAGCGTTGCCGGACCTACGAGCCCGACCTGCTGGTCCAGCTCGGGTACAACGCCGAGGCGGAGCCCCTCCTCTTCCTGCCCGAGTGGACGCCCTCGGGTCTCGCGATCCCCGAGATGGGCGCGCCGATCGACGCGGAGCGGATCGCGTGCCTCGTCCCGCTGAAGGTCACCGCCGGCGAGCCGGCGGACGGGCCGTCGCACTGACGCCGCGTGGCCACGGCGTCGATCCGCAGCCGCCTCGCTGCGTGCGACTGGGAGGCGATCGATCGCACGATCGGCGCCGACGGCTTCGCCGTCCTTCCCGCGCTGCTCGCGCCGGCAGAATGCCGCGCGCTCGCCGGCCTGTTCGACGACGACCGGCGCTTCCGGCAGACGATCGAGATGGCGCGCTACCGCTTCGGCGAGGGATCGTACCGCTACTTCCGCGATCCGCTGCCGCCGCTCGTGGCCGCGCTGCGAACGGAGATCTACCGGCACCTGGCGCCGATCGCCCAGCGGCTCGCGCGCGCCCTCGGCGATCGCACGGCGCTGCCGGGGTCGTTCGCGGCCTTCCAGGCGCATTGCGCAAAGGCGGGACAGCAGCGACCCACGCCGCTCCTGCTGCGCTACACCGCGGGTGGGTACAACTGCCTGCACCAGGACCTCTACGGCAGCGTCGTCTTCCCGTTGCAGATGACCTGCATGCTCGGCCGTCCGGATCGCGACTTCACCGGCGGCGAGTTCCTGCTGGTCGAGCAGCGGCCGCGCATGCAGTCGCGCGGCCATGCGATCCGTCTCGGCGAGGGCGACGCGATCGTGTTCGCGTGCCGCGAGCGGCCGATCCGGGGCACGCGCGGCTTCTATCGCGCCCGGGTCCGCCACGGCGTCAGCACGGTGCGAAGCGGCGTCCGCACGACGCTCGGGATCATCTTCCACGACGCGCGCTGAGGCTCACGCGACCGCGCGCAGGAGCGCGGCCGCCGATCGCTCGCCGTCCATCGCGGCCGAGACGATGCCGCCCGCCGCGCCGGCTCCCTCCCCGCACGGGAAGAGGCCGCGCACGTCCGCATGCATGCCGGTGCGCGGATCGCGCGGGATGCGCACCGGCGCCGAGGTGCGCGTCTCGACCCCGACCACCACCGCATCGTGCGTGAGGTAGCCACGCATCAGGCGGCCGAACTCGCGGAACCCCTCGCGGAGGGCCACCGTCACGCGGGGCGGCAGCACGGCGGCGAGATCCACGCTGCGGAGCCCCGGACCGTACGAGCACGCCGGCAGATCGGCCGACACGCGACCCGCGACGAAGTCGTCGAGCCGCTGCGCGGGCGCCGTACACGCGCCGCCGCCGGCATCCGCCGCGGCGCGCTCGGTCAGCGCCTGCAGGCGCAGCCCCGCGAACACGTCGTCGCCGCCGAATGCATGCAGGTCCTCCATCGTCGTCTCGACGACGATGCCCGCATTCGCAAAACGCGAGCTGCGGCCGGACGGCGACCAGCCGTTCACGACCACCTCGCCCGGCGCCGTCATGGCCGGGCAGATGATGCCCCCGGGGCACATGCAGAAGGCGTAGACGCTGCGCTCGCCGATCCGCCGCACGACACCGTAGGGCGCCGCGGGAAGCCCCGCCGGCCGCACGTCGCAGTGATACTGGATGCGATCGATCAGGGCCTGCGGGTGCTCGACGCGGACCCCGAGGGCGAACGGCTTCGCCTCGAGGCGGACGCCTCGGCGGCGGAGCAGGTGGTAGACGTCGCGTGCCGAGTGGCCGGTCGCGAGGATCACGCCCGCGCCGTCCACGCGCTCGCCGCCGGCCGTCACGACGCCCCGCACCTCGCCGCCGGCGAGCGCGAGGTCGTCGACGCGCGCGCCGAACCGCACCTCGCCACCGTGCGCGACGATGGTCCGGCGCAGCGCCTCGACCACGCCCGGAAGCCGGTTCGTGCCCACGTGCGGATGGGCGTCGACCAGGACGTCGGGCGGCGCCCCGTGCTGGACGAGGATGCGCAGGATGCGCTCCACGTCGCCCCGTTTGGACGAGCGCGTGTAGAGCTTCCCGTCCGAGAAGGTTCCCGCGCCGCCCTCGCCGAAGCAGTAGTTGCTCTCGGGATCGACGATGCCGTCGCGCGCGAGGCGCGCCACGTCGCGCCGGCGGCCCCGCACGTCCCGACCGCGCTCGAGGACGATCGGCCGCACGCCGCCCTCGATGAGACGAAGGGCCGCGAAGAGCCCGGCCGGCCCACCGCCGACGACGACCGCGGGCCGCGCGCCGCGCACGTCGCGCAGCGGCAGCTCCCACGGACGCTCGGGCGCCGGGGCCTCGTCGATCCAGACGCGGGCCCGGACGACGTAGACCGGCGGGCGGCGCCGCGCGTCGATCGAGCGGCGCAGGACCGTCACGTGCCGGATCGCGTCCGGGTCGACGCCGAGGTGCGCAGCCGCCGCGCGCGTCACCTCGGCCGGCGCCGCGACCCGCTCGGGCTCGAGGCGGATCTCCGCGTCGCGGATCAGGTTCCCACCGCGCAACGCAACCGACCCGAGACGACATCTTGGGTCGTGGAACGACACGAACGCCGACGCGCCCATCGCACTCGCCGTACCGCGGGCGTACCAAGCCTGTCGCGCCAGCTTTGCTGGCCGCGACATGCCGGTCGCGCGTGCCACCAACGCCACACTCTCGCGTCGCCCCCGAGCCAAGACATGGTCTTGGCTCGGCTAATTGAGGTCGCGCCGATACGCGAGGTAGCTCGCGCACACCTCCGCGCCGAGCTTCTCGGCGGTCCGGCGCGACGGCCAGTTGTCGTCGAGGACGAGCGTGTAGCTCACGTGCGTCGCGCCGCGCCGCACGAGCTCCAGGTAGGCATGCGCCGCCATGGCGAGGTTGACGCCGCGGCCGCGCGCGACCTCGCGCACGCCGATGCCGAGCCAGTTGAGCTTCTCGGCGTCGGCGAGCGTGCGACCCGGCGCGAGCGCGGCCATGGCGCTCCCCTCGGGCACGACCGTCACCTGCCCCACCGGCTGGTCGCCCTCGTAGGCGACGACGCACGTATCGAGGTGGCCGAGCGGCTCGAAGAGCCTGAACAATAGCACCTGCTCGCCGACCGTCGCCGGCGTGATGCCCCAGTGTGCCTTGAAGGTGTCGTTGAAGAGCTCGGTCGAGAGCTTCGCGCGATCGTCCTCCGGCACGTCGCGCAGCGGCACGATGCGGTAGCCCGACCGCCGCACCGCCGCGAGCGCGCTCTCCCAGCGCCCCACCAGCTCGGGCCGCACGGTGATCTTGTAGTCGACGAAACCCTGCTCGGATTCGAAGCCCGCGTCCTTCAGGAGCGCGTGGTAGTACGCGGGATTGTGCCGCAGGATCGTCGGCGGCAGCGTGTCGTAGGCGTCGATCACGAACGGCATGTCCATCACGCCGAAGCCGGCGCGCGCCGCGACGGCGCCCTCGGAGGCGAGCCACTCGCACGCGGCGTCCATGAGTGCCCGCACCGCGCTGCGCGTGCCCGGCAGCGCCTCGAACATGACGACGTGTCCGATGCGCTCGTTCCAGTGCCGCCGGTAGCGCTCGTCCATGACCGCGAGACCGCGGGCGACGACGTCCGTGCCGTCCCGTGCGATCAGCGGTCGCAGGCGGCGGTCCTCGCAGAACGGGCTGTCGCCCATGAGGATCGGCAGCTCGAGCGGGACGAACGCAGGCCAGTGCGCACCGCGTCCCTCGTAGACGCGATCGTGGAAGCGCACGAACTCCGTCAGCTCCTCTTTGCCCGCCGGCGTCTCGACGCGGATCGACATCGATCGCTCCTAGCGCGGCAGGCCGAGGAGCCGCGCCGCCTCGCCGGGCGAGGCGAGCGGGCGTCCCACCTTCGTCGCGAGCGCCGCGACCTCGCGGACGAGCTCGACGTTCGCCGGTGTGCGCGGGCCGGCGTAGTCCTCGAGGCCGACGCGCACGTGCCCGCCGCGCTCGAGCGCCAGGCGCGCGAGCCCGCTCTCGACCACGTCGCCGCCGATGACCGCGACCGCCCATGGCAGCTCGCAGCCGTCCAACATCTCCAGGTACGCATCGAGGGCTTTGCGGGTCGGCGGCAGGCCGAAGGTGACGCCGCTCGCCCCGCCGCCCAGGTAGCTCGCGTCGCCGCCGAAGTAGAGCTTCACGAACGCGCCGCGCGGGAGCTTGCCCTGGCGGTGGTAGACGAGCGCCGTGCGCAGGAAGCCCGGCTCGAAGATCGAGATGCTCGGGCCGAGCCGGCACTCGTGGAGCTGGGCCACGACGTGGCGAACGTCGCCGTAGGAGTGCGAGTAGACGAAGTCGAAGCCGCCGGGCAGGCCGTCGTCGCCGGCCGAGCCGAGGTTCACCGACCCCGGATCGAGGACACCCATGCGCATCAGGCCCGAGGCCGCGAGCGGCGGCACGTGCGAGTAGCGCGCCTCGACCCCGCCGCCGAGCGCCACCGTGCAATAGAGGATGGCGTCGGGCCGCTCGCGGACGACCGGCCGCCAGCCGGCGAGGTAGCGCTCCGCCGCCTCCGTGCCGCCGAGCGAGAAGTCGTCGATGTGGTTGTGGACGATGGCGGCGCCGGCCTGCATGCACGCGACCGCCTCGCGCGCGATCTCGTCGGGCGCCGTCGGGACGGAGGGATTCCGCGCCTTCGGCGTCGCGCCGTTGATGGCGGCCTCGACGATGACGGGCGTCATGGCTCAGACGAACCCGTACAGGCGTTTGCAGTTGGTCGCGGTCACCTTCTCGGTGAAGGCGGGATCCAGCCCGGCGAACGCGTGCGCGATCGCCTCGCGCGAGTGCGGGAAGGTGCTGTCGGGGTGCGGGTAGTCCGACGCCCACATGAAGTTGTCGGGGTCGAGCAGGCGCAGCAGCTCGGGGCCGAGCGGCTCCTCCTCGAAGGTGGCGTAGACCTGGCGCGCGAAGATCTCGCTCGGCTTCGCCCGCAGCCTGTAGTCCTGCGCCTTCGGCGTGTGCTTCTCGCCCGCGGCGTCCATGCGGCGAATGAAGTACGGAAGCCAGCCGATGCCCGACTCGGCGAGCACGAGCCGGAGCTTCGGCCGCTGCTCGAGCACGCCGGAGTAGACCATCATGGCGAGCGGCTCGTCGAGCTGGATCGGCCCGACGGCCGAGAACGCGGCCAGCTCCCAGCTCCCCGGCGCCACGCGCACCTGCGAGGTCCCCTGGCCGATGTGGAAGCTCACCGGCAGCCCCGTCGCCTCGGCGGCGTCCCAGAAGCGCGTCCACTCGGGATCGGTGCAGCGGAACTCGAACGGGCTGATGATGACGCCGCGATGCGCGTGCTTGGCGGCGCGCTCGAGCTCGGCGGTCGCCGCGTCGGGCGAGTGCGTCGGCAGCACGGGCAGCACGGAGAGACGGCCGGGCTCGAAGCGATTGAACTCCGTCGCCCAGTCGTTGTACGCCGCGAGGCACGCGCCCTTCAGCTCGGGATCGGCGATCGGCAGGCCGAAGAGGTTCGGTCCGTAGATCACCGACGCGTAGACGCCGTCGCGCTCCATGTCCTCGAGGCGCAGCTTCGGATTCGACGGCCGCAGCCCGTCGTCCTCGATCTCGGGGACGCGGCTCGTCGCGCTGTACTCCTTCATCTGGCCACTCAGGCCGTACATGCCGATGACGTTGCCGTCGCAGGTCCACCACGCGCTGCCGCCGCCGCTCTGCTCGACGCGCGGCCCGCGCTCGCGCAGGCGCGCCGGCAGCCGCTCCTGCCACACGTCCTTCGGCAGGTTCCACAGATCGAGGTGATCGTCGCACGAATAGAGCCGCCACGTCGTCGCCGTCATGGTGTGGATTCTCGTCCGCGTGCGGGTCCCGTGTCCAGGGGTGGCGCTCGGAATGCCCGTCCACGAAGTGCGTCACGTCCGGTGCGCGCGTCGTCGTAGCGATCGGCACGACGCCCGGCCGGGGCGTCAGTCGCTCTTCGCCTTGAAGCGGGTCGACGTGTTGGCCGAGACGTGGCTCGAGAACGCCGCGCCCCAGCACCGACCATACCCTTCGCGGTAGACGCGGGCGGTGGCCGGTGTCGCGAGGGGAAGGCCACCGAGACCGAGGAATGCGCCCTTTCCGCGGGCGACGACGCGACCCGTTGCACCCCCGTCGAGCATGAGATTCTGCAGCCCATCGGGTGTTCCCGCTCGATTGCGGTAGCGGAAGCCCTCGGAGGTCCTTCCCCAGCACGACCGCGTGCCGCAGGTACCGCCGGCGGGTGCCGTCGCTCGCAACGCGACGGCGCCCGCCGCGTCGTACACGCACACGATTGCGTCGTCGGTGCTCGTGGGGTCGCCGAAGTCCGCCGGGTCGACGGCGGCGGCGCTCTTCCACCGCAGCGACAGGCGGTTCTTCGCGGGAGTCGCGCCGTGCACCAGGACGAGACGCGCCCCGCCGGGGGCGGCCGGTGCACACGCGGTCGGGGGGACACCGCACCCGCCCGCCGGCAGGCAGACGAGGCACGGATCGCACACGACGGGCGGGCCGCTCCCACACGCACCGCCGCTGCACACGTCACCGGTGGTGCACGGGTTGCCGTCGTCGCACGGTACGGTGTTCGGCGGATGGATGCACACGCCGGCGCCGTCGCACACGTCATTGGTGCAGACGTTGCCGTCATCGGCGCACGGGGCAGTGTTCGGCGGATGGACGCAGGCGCCCGTAGCGTCGCAGACGTCGTCGGTACAGACGTCGCCGTCGTCGGCGCAAGGGACACCGGCGAGCGAGCCGTCGCCGCACCCGATCTCGACGGCGCCGATGTCGCAGCGCGATCCGACCGGCCGCACGACGCCGCGCTGATCGTCGGCGGCGCACGCGTTCCCTCCGCTCCCCGGCGCTGCGGGGTTGCCGGCGTCGATCACGGGGCTCCCTGACGCGGGCAACCGGGTCTGCGTCGGGCCGCCGTTGTCGGCGAGCGGTCCGAGCATCGGATTTCCGGTCACGTTGCCGGTGAGGTCGCCGGCCATCGTGCACGTGACGGGATCGGCGGCGTTGTAGCCGAGCGACGTCACCCACCCGCCGGGGATCGGTATGCCAGTTCCCTGCTCGATCGCTCCGCAGGCGAGCACGATGCTGTTCTGCACGAATGCCGCTCCCGGAGTGCCCTGGTCCGTTCGCAGCGCGAGGCTCGTGACGGTGACGTTCTCGAGGGTCAGGTCCGGCGCAGCGTGACACTCGAAAAACAGCGGAGGTGTCACAATGCAGGACGAGAAGCTCGCGACCTCGCCGTCGATGGTGGTGTTCGTGACGGTGAGCGGCCCGCCTTCGCCGACCGCAATGGCACCCCCGCCGAGGGGCCCGGCCGTGTTCGCGGTGAACGTGCTGTCCCGCACCGTCGACAGGGCGTGAACAAGGTCGAGCGCGACGCCACCCCCGACCTCATCGGCGACGTTCGAACGGAACGTGCTGCGAACGATGGTGACGACGTTCGTGGACAGGACCGCCCCGCCCTGACGGGCTTCGTTCCCGGTGAAGACGCAGTCGGTGAGCGTCAGCTCGAGGCCCGCGGTCGTGGACCAGACGCCGCCGCCGAAGCTTGGCGTGAAGCCGTTGCGTACCGTGATGCCGCTCAGCGCGAGCGTCGCTCGTGCGAAGAAAACCCTTCCCACATGGTTCGCGTCGACGATGGTCGTCGCCGCCCCGGCGCCCGCGATGGCGAGCTCGTCGGTGACGTCGAGGTTGGCCGCCACGTAGATGCCGGCAGGGAGCGAGATCGTGTCGGCACCGGGAAGGGCATTGGCTTCTTCGATCGCCGCGCGCAGCGCGCAGGCACCGCCGGCCGTGAGGCACGCGCCGTCGCCCGGGGAGGTGTCGCCGGCGTCGACCGTCGTGTCCACCGTGAAGACCGCGGCGCGGGTCGGTCCGGCCAGGAGAAGCAACGCGACGAGCGGCGGGGCGACGAGTCGTGCACGCACTGAGCCTTCCCCCCTTTGTCCCGGTGCTGGGTGTACCATCGCGCCCCGGACCCCGCCAACGAAAAATGCAACGACCCCCGGCGCGAAGT
Organism: Candidatus Eisenbacteria bacterium; assembly: GCA_035577985.1. Lineage (NCBI taxonomy): Bacteria > Candidatus Eiseniibacteriota > Candidatus Eiseniibacteriota bacterium. Next base: position 370 of record DATJZY010000172.1, on the reverse strand, counting down.
CGGAGGCGAGATCGGGGCTCGTCACTGCGAAAGGAGAAAGGCGCCGGCGGCGGCACATTCTGCCGGCGATCGCGTCCCGTCGCGCACGCCGCACCGCGCGCGCCGGCTGGCACCCGGCGTGCACAGGGCGCCGATGCTCTCCAGCTTTCGGACAGCCCTCCGCACCGGCCCCGCCGGGGTCGCGTTCGTCACCGTGACGCTCGCGGTCGTGGTCGCGACCGTCGCCGGCTTCTTCGACCTGGCGTCGCTCATCGTCACCGTCGGCGGCACGATCGCCGTCACCTGCGTGACCTTCCCGTGGAGCCGCCTGCGGCAGACCTGGCAGCTCGTGGGCGATGCGCTCCTGCCGCCGGTCGGCAACGAGGACGTG